>JAUXTZ010000165.1 GCA_030681095.1 Burkholderiales bacterium | reverse complement strand
TGGTGGAGGCGGGGGGGATCGAACCCCCGTCCGCAAGCCCTCTACAGACAGATCTACATACTTAGTCCGGTCATTTGGTTTTAACCCGAACTACGCCGGCCGAACAGGCTGAGTTCAAGCGAGTCGCCTTGAATTTCGCGTTGGTGCAAAGCGACCCTGCATAACGCTATCCCATGTATATGACTCTGCGTCTGATTGCTCAGATCCACCCCATGGGAGAAGTGGTGCAGAGTCTAACCGGTATTAAGCGGCTAGAGCGTAGTTGTCGTCGTTGGCAACTATAAATTTCCAGATGTATTTACGAGGTAACTGGTCCTCGGTATGCACTGCACTGCTTCGCAACCCACGTCGAAGCCAGGTCGCCCCCATTGCTGAGATTTACTACCAAGACACACGACTGTCTTGTTTAACATTGTACGGGAATGAGATGGGGCTGGCTCGTGAAAGTTCAAGTGGTGTGCTACTTGCCGGATGGCTTAGCGCGGCCGCGGCGGGATGGCGAGGGGAGCTTTGCGGCTTGGTTTTGCTTGTGCCGCGCCACGATCACCTCGCTGAGCCGATCGAAGACCTCGCGCCGCGAGGTAGAGGGGCGCGCTACCAGTGCGATGCCGCGGCGGGGCGCAGGTGCTGCAAAGGGACGCGCGATGAGCGGGCTGTGGCGCAGCAAGCCGGCCTGCAGGGTCATTTCCGGCAATAATCCCACCCCCATGCCTTCTTCGATCATTTGCACCAGGGTATATAGGCTGGTGGCTTCATAGCCGCGCGTCGGCTTGGGTGCGAGCCCGCAGCCGGTGATGGTATGGCCGCGCAGGCAATGCCCCTCTTCCAGCAGCAGCAAGCGCTCCGCGTCGATGGCGGTGATATCCAACCGACGCGGCGTTTTTTCACCCGGTGGCGTGACCAGCCACAATTCTTCCGAGAACAATTCGCGCACCAGCAAATTCCCGGTCTCATAGGGGAGGGCGATCAGCACCAGATCGAGTTGGCCGTTATCCAGCCGTGCCAACAAATTCGCGGTGAGGTCTTCGCGCAGGGCGAATTGCAGCGCGGGGTGTTGCGCCCGCATGTCGGGCAGCACTTGCGGCAGCAGAAACGGCGCAATGGTGGGGATGACGCCGAGGCGCACGATTCCAGCGAGTGGCGCAGCGGCGTCCTGGGTCGATTCCACCAAATCTGCCGCTGCCGCGAGCAGCGCCCGCGCCCGCTCTGTCACTGCCAATCCTAGCGGCGTCATCAGCACGCGGTGCCGCTCGCGTTCCACTAGACGTGCATTCAGGATCGATTCTAATTCCATAATGCCGGCACTCAGTGTCGATTGTGTGACGAAACAATCCTGCGCCGCTTGGGTGAAATTCAGGCGTTCGGCCAGGGCGACCAAGTAGCTTAGTTGGCGGAGGGAGGGCAGGGCAGCCATGTGCTTATACTAATCGAATATATCGATTAAGATAACAAATTTAATTCATTGGATCGTTTGTCGAGCTTTGCCCAGAATGCGGCTTGTCCACTTAAGGACCTAACCCAAACAGGAGATCGACATGAAACAAGTTTCTATCACTATCCAAAATTTGGAAGCCGCGTTTGCCGGCGAATCCATGGCCCATATTAAGTACCTTCACTTCGCCAAGGTTTGCCGCGCGGCGGGCGACGAGGAATCGGCGCGCATTTTCGAAGAAACCGCGGCGCAGGAAGTGCAGCAAGCGCTCGGTCACGCCGACTTGCTCTTCCCCCGTGCCGGCATGAGCCCGGCGAAGTGTTTGGAATACGCGATTGCCGGCGAGACGCATGAATACACGGAGATGTACCCGAAATTTCGGCACGAGGCCGAAGTGGAAGGCAACCAAGCGGCGGTGGCGGAATTCGATGAGCAAATCGCCGAGTCGCAAGAGCATGCCGATCAGTTTCGCGCCATCCTCGTCAAGGCTGAAAAGCGCTTCGCCGCGTTGGCCAAGGTGGAAGAGCGGCATGCGAATCACTATCGTGCGCGCGCCGAAGAAGTATCCGCTTAATTTTTAATGATCTCGACAAAAGGAAATATCATGAATGCAGCTAAATGGGAGTGTGTGGTGTGCGGGTTTATCTACGACGAAGCGGTGGGCATGCCGGAAGACGGCATCCCGGCCGGCACGCGCTGGGAAGATATCCCGGCGGACTGGGCCTGCCCCGACTGCGGCGTCGCCAAGGCCGATTTCGAAATGATTCAGATTGCCGCTTAAGAGTTGAAAGGAAATGAGCATGGAATCCATCGTCATCATCGGCTCGGGCATGGCTGGCTACGGTTTGCTGCGGGAGTTGCGCAAGCTGGACCGCGAGACACCGGCCACGGTCATTACCGCCGATGAGGGCGCGGCCTATGCTAAGCCAAGTCTTTCAAATGCACTCGCAACTGGAAAGACGCCTGAACAATTGGCGAATCAGACCGCAGCGCAAATCAGCGCCAGTTTGAATGCGCAAGTGCTGGCTCACACCCGAGTGATCCGCATCGACACCGCCACACGGCAGGTCGAAACGGATCGGGGCAGCGTGCCCTATAGCCGTCTGGTGCTGGCGCTGGGTGCGGACCCGATCGCGCATGGCGTGGTGGGCTCGGCCGCCGAGAAAATTTTAAGCGTGAATGATCTGGGCGATTACACGCGGTTTCGGACAGCGCTGGCTGGTAAGAAAAGCGTGGCGATTCTCGGGGGTGGTTTGATCGGCTGCGAGTTCGCCAACGATTTAGCGGCGGCGGGTTATGAAGCAGCGGTGGTGCACCTCGGCGCAGCCCCTTTGGAGCGCATGCTGCCCGCACCGATTGCGCAACGTTTGGGTGAAGCCTTGGCCGAGGCTGGGGTAGCGTGGCATTTCGGCCGCCGCGCCGTTAGCGCCGAGGCGGCGGGCGATAGCATCGCGCTGATGCTGGATGACGGTTCGGTGATAACAGCGGATGTAGTGCTATCGGCGATTGGTTTGCGTCCGCGCATGGCCTTGGCGCAGGCGGCGGGCATCAAAACCGGGCGCGGCATCGTCGTCGATCGTTTGCTGCAAACCAGCGTGGAGAGCATTTACGCCATGGGCGATTGTGCCGAAGTGGAAGGCTTCGTGCTGCCCTATGTGCAGCCGCTGCTGCAGCAGGTGCGCGCCTTGGCGGCGACGCTGGCCGGCACGCCCACTCCGGTGAGCTATCCGGCCATGCCGGTGGTAGTAAAAACGCCCGTGCTGCCTTTGACCGTCGCGCCGCCTGCGCAGAACCAGCCCGGCCAATGGAGCACGGAGATGGAAGCCTTATGCACGGTGGCGCGCTTTACGGACGAGCAGGGGAATTTGCAGGGATTTGTTTTGTGCGGCCAAGCGCCGGCGCTGCGCAGCGAGCTGACGAAGCAAATGCCGCCGGTATTGCCTTAGCGGATTACAAAAAGCCGAGGATGTCGGCAGGCGTGTCGATGCGCGCATACGCGCCCCAGGTATCGGGCTGGTCATGTGCATCGAGATAGCCGTAGTTGGCAATCAGTGCCTTCATGCCAGCAGCGACGGCAGCTTCTACATCGCGCTCTGCATCGCCGACATAGAGACAGGCGTTGGGTTTGACACGCACTTGTGCGGCAGCAGTGAGCAGAGGTTCGGGATGCGGTTTGGAATTGGGGGTGGAGTCGCCGCTGATGATGCAGGCAGCGCGGTGTTCTAGATTCAAGGCTTTGAGTAAGGGCAGGGTAAAGCGCGCGGGTTTGTTGGTGACGACGCCCCAGCGCAGTTTGCGTGCTTCCAACTCATCCAGCAGCTCGGCCATGCCGGGGAAGAGCACGGTGCGATCGCAGATGTGCTGGGTATAAAGCTCTAGGTATTCGGCGCGCAGGGCGGCGAAATTCGGCGACTTCGACGTGACCTCAAAACCGACTTTGAGCAGGCCAAACGTGCCATGTGAGGCTTGCGGGCGAATCACTTCATGCGGTAGCGGCTCAAGGCCGTGGCGTCGCCGTTGTTCGTTCAGCGCGTAAGCTAGATCCAGCGCGGTGTCGGCAAGCGTGCCATCCAGATCGAACAGCACCGCTCCAATCGGTTCAGCCATCTTTGCGCGTGGCGATGAGGTAGTTGACCGAGGTGTCGGGGCCGAGCGAGTAGCTTTTGTTGAACGGGTTATAGCTCATGCCGATCACTTCATTTACGTTTAATCCAGCATTGCGGGCCGAGCGCGCGAGTTCGGATGGCTTGATGAATTTAGCGTAGTCGTGTGTACCGCGCGGCAGCAGCTTGAGCAGGTATTCCGCACCGATCACTGCGAATAAATACGACTTGGGATTGCGGTTGAGGGTGGAGAAAAAAACATGGCCGCCGGGTTTGACCAACGTGGCGCAGGCGCGGACGATGCTGGATGGATCGGGGACATGTTCGAGCATTTCCATGCAGGTGACAACGTCGTATTGGCCAGGTTGCTCCGCGGCCAAGTCTTCGACCGCAACCAAGCGGTAATCCACTTTTTGTCCGGTTTCGAGCAAGTGCAGTTTGGCGACTTTGAGCGGCTTGTCGCCGAGATCGATGCCGGTTACTTCGGCCCCGCGCGCAGCCATGCTCTCGGATAAGATGCCGCCGCCGCAACCAACGTCAAGCACTTTTTTGCCGGCGATGTGTGCGAGCCCGTCGATGTAATTCAGGCGCAGCGGGTTGATGTCGTGCAGCGGCTTGAATTCGCTATTCGGGTCCCACCAGCGATGCGCTAGTGCTGAGAATTTTTGCAGTTCGAGTTCGTCAACGTTCATGGCGAGATAATACAAGCTGGTTGTTAATGCGACTAGCTGTTTAACACACCTTGCCAATGCGCTGCCTTGGCTTTGATCTCATGCGCATCGAGTGTGGTGAGCGTGCGGTTGTTCAAGAGCCGTTTACCGCCAACCCACACATCGGTGACCTGCTCCCGTCCCGCCGCATATACCAGGTGCGAGGCGATGTCATACAAGGGAGCGGTTTCTAATGCGGATAAATCAATGGCCACGATGTCAGCAAGCTTGCCCGGCTTGAGTGAGCCGATTTCCTGCTCCAGCCCCAGCGCTTTCGCGCCGTTGAGGGTGGCCATGGCCAGGGCTTGGTGCGCGGGGAGGGCGGTCGCATCGCCGCTGGCGCCTTTGGCGAGCAGGGCCGCGATGCGCATTTCACCGAGCAGATCCAAGCGATTATTGCTTGCCGCGCCATCGGTGCCGAGGCCAATGTTGATGCCCCGGGCGATGAGTTGGGCTATCGGCGCAATGCCGCTGGCAAGTTTGAGATTGGAAACGGGGCAGTGCGCGATGTTGACGCCGCGCTCCGCGCACAACGCGATTTCATCCTCGGTCAAATGCACCATGTGCGCCGCGATGACGCTTGGGCTCAATAAGCCGAGCTTTTGTAGCCGCGCCAAGGGGCGTAGCCGATGTTCGGCCAAGCTCTGATCGATCTCGTCTTGCGTCTCATGCACATGGATGTGGATCGGCGCTTCCAGTTGCTCGGCGAGCGTGAGGATTTTCTCGAAGGTTTTATCACTCACCGTATACGGCGCGTGCGGCGCCATGCTGAAGACAATGCGTTCATGGTCGCGATAGCCGTCGCGCACTTCCAAGCCCTTGCGCAGATAGTCATCGGCATCGGCGGCATAGGCGGTGGGGAATTCGAGTGCGATCATGCCGATCGCGGCGCGCATGCCCGCTTGATCCACCGCTTGCGCCGTAGCTTCGGGAAAAAAGTACATATCGTTGAAGCAGGTCACACCGCCACGCAGCATTTCAGCGCAGGCGAGCAAGGTGCCGTCTTTGACGAATGCCGGCGCGACGTGTTTGCCTTCCGCCGGCCAGATGTGATTTTTGAGCCACGTCATCAGCGGCAGATCGTCGGCCAAGCCACGCATCAGCGTCATCGCGGCATGCGTATGCAGGTTGATCAGACCGGGCATCAACACATGTTGGTTGAGTTCGATCTGCTCGTGTGCGGCGAAATCGACGGTGGCGTCAGTCGTGGGCAACAGTGCGACGATGCGCCCGGCATCGATTGCAATGCTGTGATGTTCCAGCACGGTGCCGCTCGGCTCAATCGGGAGTATCCAGCGGGCGCTGATGAGGGTGTCAATTGTCTTCATAGTAAGGTCACGGCGCACTCAAAAAAAAGCCCCGCTCAATGGCGGGGCTGGACTGACTTTTGTTGCGATTACTTGATGGGCGCCTGGACTTTAATTTCCACCAGCACGCGGCGGTTGGGTTGCAGGCACTCAACCAGCTTCTTGTTCTTACCGCTTTCGGCGCCTTTCACGTTTTTGCAGTCCACCAGCGGCTCGGATTCGCCCTTGCCTACGGTTTCGACGCGTTTGGCATCGATGCCTTGGCTCACGATGTAATTCTTGGCGGCTGCAGCGCGGCGATCGGAAAGACTGTTGTTGTATTTTTCCGAACCGATGCGGTCAGCGTGACCCGTGACCAACACGACTTCTACTTCCGGGTACTGTTTCATCTTGGCGACGACTTCATCATCCAGGGTTTTTTTGCCATCGGCACGCAGAACCGCTTTATCGAAATCGAATAGCGTTTCAGCTTGCAGGTTGATCTTGGCAAAAGCCGGTTTGGCGGGGCCGAGATCCGGCGGCATTAAAGCTTGCGCTGGAACAGTGTCTTGCTTTTTGGCTGCTGCCGCAGGTGCTTTCTTGACCAGGTCCGGATCGCATTCAGCGATGGCCATGGCCGGGGTCCAGGAACCAGTGCGCCAGCACAGGCCAGCACCGCTCTTGACCACATGCTTATTATTGTCTTGCAAGTAGCCGGGAGTGACTTTGCCGTCGCTGTGGGCTGCTACTACGCCTGCACCCAAACCCAAGCTGAGGGCGATCAGGAGGCTGGAAGCAATTTTTAAAGTCTGGGAAATCGTCATGGTGTCACCTTTCTTTTCTTTTAAATCCGGGGGGAACGCTTGTTTTGAATCTTAACCATATAGTGCTGTAAATACAAGACGCAAGTACGGGAATCTTTACGGGTTTTTGTCCTTAAACTTGAGCATGTGGCGCGAGTCTGGCTGGGGAGGGGGGCTCGTGTTACAATCTTCAACTTTGATTCCGTCCCTCCGCCGCTCTGGTGGATACAATATAAGTAACTGATAAATATGGATCAATTCGCTAAAGAGACAATCCCGGTTAGCCTCGAAGCAGAGATGCGCAACTCCTACCTCGATTATGCGATGAGCGTAATCGTGGGCCGGGCCTTGCCCGATGTGCGCGACGGGTTAAAGCCGGTGCACCGCCGCGTGTTATTCGCGATGCACGAGTCGAACAATGTGTGGAACCGGCCCTATGTGAAGTGCGCGCGCGTGGTCGGCGACGTGCTGGGTAAATATCACCCGCATGGCGATACCGCGACCTACGATGCGCTGGTGCGCATGGCGCAGGATTTTTCCATGCGCTACATGCTGATCGATGGCCAAGGCAACTTCGGCTCGATCGATGGCGATTCCCCTGCCGCTTATCGTTACACCGAGTGCCGCCAAGCGCGCATTTCGTCTGAAATGCTGGCTGACATCGACAAGGAAACCGTCGATTTCGTGCCCAACT
>JAUXTZ010000161.1 GCA_030681095.1 Burkholderiales bacterium | reverse complement strand
TATGCCATGTATTTAAGCCGTGCGCCCATACCCTATGCGCGCGACGCGTTTCAAAATGCGCCGACCCGTTTGCCGCAGGAATTACCGGTATATCGGCATATTGGACTTTACGCATATCGTGCCGCCTGGCTGAAAACTTACCAACAATTGAGCCCGGCCGCCGTGGAGCAATTCGAGGCCTTGGAACAGTTGCGCGCCCTGTGGCACGGCCACAAAATCGCCGTCGCGATCACCGATCTAGCGCCCGCCGCCGGGGTCGATACCCCGGAAGATTTGGCCAAAGTTCGAGCATTGTTAAAGGCTTAAAATACTGCTTATGCAGGGATAAAAACATTTATTCCCGCTGTCGGCTCCCTCGGCTTTTCCCCTTGATGAACAGTGGTAAGATGACCGCCTTTCCGTTCGCCCAAAATTTCAGACAGTGGAGGTTTTATGAAATTAATACTGCTCGGCGCACCCGGCGCTGGTAAAGGCACCCAAGCCAACTACATCAAAGATAAATACAGTATTCCGCAAATTTCCACCGGCGATATGCTGCGCGCCGCAGTCAAGGCGGGCACGCCTTTGGGCCTCGAAGCCAAGAAAATTATGGATGCCGGCGGCTTAGTGTCGGACGACATTATTATGGGTCTGATCAAGGAGCGTCTGACGCAGCCGGATTGCGCCAAAGGTTATTTGTTCGACGGTTTTCCGCGCACCATTCCCCAAGCCGAAACCATGAAAAAACTCGGCATTGATGTGGATTATGTGGTCGAAGTGGATGTGCCGGACGAGGAGATTGTCAAACGCATGAGCGGTCGCCGCGTACACGTAGCATCGGGCCGTACCTATCATGTCGTGTTCAATCCCCCTAAAGTGGCGGGCAAAGATGATGCGACCGGCGAGGAGTTGATTCAGCGTGCCGACGATGCAGAAGAAACTGTGCTGAAGCGCCTTGAGGTCTATCACTCCCAAACCAAACCGCTGGTGAATTTCTACAACCAGTGGGCAGCAAGCGGCGCTGCGGGTGCGCCTAAATATGTAAAAGTGGCGGGCGTGGGCAAGGTTGACGCGATTCGCGACGAGATTTTCGCCAAGCTAGGCTAAATCTTTTTAGGGTGAGGCATGCCTCACCCGTTTCACGACAATGAGCAACATTCCTGATTTCACCGATACCGAGCGCAGCACCGTCCAACAGACGGTGAAGGAGCGTTATAGCAAACCGGTCGACGTACAGAGCGCGGACGCGGAAATTCGTTTGTACCCGGATGATCGTGAACTAACGAGCGTGCCGGTGCTGTATTGGGAAGAGCGTGGCGCGCATTTCGTGATCTTTAAGGTGGGCGAGAAAACCTATCGCAACCAGTTTTTTTATTCATCGCGAGAGCAATTCGGCACCGGTCGCGAGGAGTATGACGAGATCGGCGATTGCGTCATCACCCTGCTGCGGGTGCAGGCGGATCATGAATCTGCGCGCGTAAGCGATAAAGATTAAGTAAGCACGAATACACATGAGTGTTTGTTCGTGGTTCCAAAGTTTTTGAATTAGTAATTAATACTTGGAGAAAATCATGGCGAAAATGAACGCTTTTTACGCGCAGTCCGGCGGTGTGACAGCGGTGATTAACGCATCCGCATGCGGGGTAATCGAAACCGCACGCAAGCACAAAGATAAGATCGGTAAAGTGTACGCCGGCCGCAATGGCATCATTGGCGCGCTGACCGAAGACCTAATCGACACTTCTAAAGAATCGGCGAAGGCGATTGCCGCGCTGCGTCACACGCCCTCCGGCGCTTTCGGCTCCTGCCGCTACAAACTCAAAAGCCTGGAACAAAACAAACGCGAATACGCGCGTCTGATCGAAGTATTCAAGGCGCACAACATTGGCTACTTCTTCTACAACGGCGGCGGCGATTCCGCCGATACGTGCTGGAAGGTGTCGCAGTTGTCCGAGGCCATGGACTATCCGCTGCAAGCGATCCACGTGCCAAAGACCGTGGACAACGATCTGCCGATTACCGATTGCTGCCCGGGCTTTGGCTCGGTGGCAAAATACATCGCGATTTCCACGCGCGAGGCGAGTTTCGACGTAGCCTCTATGTGCAAGACCTCAACCAAGGTGTTCGTGGTGGAAGTGATGGGGCGTCATGCGGGCTGGATCGCGGCAGCGGGCGGCATGGCGGCCGACAACGAAAACAATATTCCCATTGTGATCCTGTTCCCGGAAGTGGAATTCAATCAGGACAAATTCCTCGCCAACGTGAAGCAAAAAGTCGAAAAATTCGGCTACTGCACCGTGGTGGTGTCGGAAGGTACGCATTATCCCGATGGCAAGTTCCTGGCCGAAGCTGGCACGCGCGATTCCTTCGGTCATGCGCAACTGGGCGGCGCCGCACCGGTGGTTGCAGGCATGATCAAAGACAAGCTGGGCTATAAGTATCACTGGGCCGTGGCGGATTATCTCCAACGCGCCGCGCGCCATATCGCATCCAAGACGGACGTGGATCAAGCCTATGCCTTGGGCAAGGCCGCCGTAGAGCTGGCGCTCAAAGGAAAAAATTCTGTCATGCCGACCATCGTGCGCGTGTCCGACAAGCCTTACAAATGGAAGCTCGGCGTGGCTGAACTAAAGGACGTGGCGAACAAAGAAAAAATGATGCCGCGCAATTTCATCACCGCTGACGGCTTCGGTATCACCACTAAATGCCGCGCGTACCTTTCCGGTTTGATTAAAGGGGAAGATTACCCACCGTACAAAGACGGCATGCCCTGCTACGTCAGGTTGAAAAACACCGCCGTGGCGAAAAAACTAAAAGGCGTATTCAAGCTTTAAGGACGCATGGGGAGCGTCGCGATGACATTGGAGCGCGCCCGTGAGTTGCTGCTGATCCAAGCTGGATTCGGCAGCTTTTATAACGGCAATTCGGCCAAATTGATTTTGTCCGAAGTGCAAACAGAGTATGGCCAAGCCGCGGTCGATCAGTTGATCCGCGAGTGTGGTTTGCAGGAAGTGTTCGATTTCAAACCGGGCACGCGTTTTGAGAAAGGTATTGCGATCACCCAGTACGACTAGCAAGACAACAGGGCCAGCCCCACCGGCCATAGCATTAAGTTGCATATAACATTAAGGAGGAGTTATGTCTGAAGGTCTGATGTTGGCGCTGGGATGCGCCTTTGTGGCTATTGTGTACGGCATCGTATCCACGCGCTGGATATTGTCCAAACCGACCGGTAATGCGCGCATGCAAGAAATTGCAGCGGCGATTCAAGAGGGCGCGTCGGCCTATCTGAATCGGCAGTACACCACGATCGGTATTGTCGGCGCGATCCTGTTCGTTTTAATCGGTTTTTTCTTGGCGTGGAATACCGCGATCGGTTTCGCTATCGGCGCGATTCTCTCCGGTGCTGCGGGCTACATCGGCTTGAACGTATCAGTGCGCGCCAACGGGCGCACCGCCGTTGCGGCTATAGTTGGCCTGATTGCCGCGCTGATTGTTGCGTTTAATGGCGGCGCGATTTCTGGCTTGCTGGTGGTGG
>JAUXTZ010000155.1 GCA_030681095.1 Burkholderiales bacterium | reverse complement strand
GCTTATTCGTTTGATTTGCTGCGTTAAATGCAGTGGCACAGCTCTTGCTGATAGCTTGGCAGTTGCCTCGGGCAGCGTATAACGCACGCACTGATTGGCTGAATAAAGCCGTTATGGCGGGCGTTATATCAAATGGAAAGCCCCTCAGCACCGTTTAGGCGAGGGGAAGCAGGGAACCCACTTTTAAGGAGATGATGAAAATGTTGGCTGAAATGATTAATCACGAGAATGCGCTGGAATCGTTTGCAGTGTCCGTGTGGCGAGAAGCCGAAACCTGTACCGACAACGCTGGCTGGTCCCGCGCCTATGAACGATTGTGGGCCGTGCAAATGTATTTATCTTGGCTACGACTGTACCCGGTCGCAAATATCGCCAGTGACTTGAAGGCCATCGCCGCGATGCATAGCGGTAAAGCGCCAGCCATTACGGCTAGCCAGCCAAGCAAGGGGGAGTCTTCGTTCCATCACGCCCACATCCAACGCTTGAACGTTTAAGCGGGTTAAAACGTTAGTGGGCGATGACGCTCACCGCGTCTTAACCCTCGGGCGGAGAAACTAATTCAACGTAGCCGCATTCTTTCTGCGGGCAGACCTTCTCCGTGCCACGGCGTTTGGTGGTTTTGAGTGTGAGCAAGGGCCAGCCGCATTTGGGACAGGGCTCGTTGACGGGCGGGTTCCAAACTGCGTATTTGCAGTCGGGGTAGGTGTTGCAGGAATAGAACAGCTTACCGTAGCGACTCTTGCGCTCGATGAGCGATCCTTTTTTACATTCCGGGCAGACGATGCCGCTGTCTTTGGGTTTTTCCAGCGGCTCGATAAAGCGGCATTTGGGGTAGCCGGTGCAGCCGATGAAGCGGCCATAGGGGCCGGATTTGATGATGAGCGGGCTTTCGCACTTGGGGCAGACGCGGCCTTCGAGCACTTCGGCGGCGGGGGCGGCGGCGCGCTCGGCTTCGGTTTCATTCGCGTTGCGCGTGTAATCGCATTCGGGAAACCCGGAGCAGCCGATGAAGCGCCCACGCTTGCCCAAGCGCAGGGTCAGGTGCTTGCCGCACTTGGGGCAGGCCTCGTCCATTTGCTCGGTGGTGACATCTTTGCGCGCGATGTCTTTCTTTTCGGCAAGTTGTTGGGAGAAGCCGCTCCAGAATTCTTCCAGCACCGGAAGCCATTCACGTTTGCCTTCGGCGATTTGGTCGAGCTGGTCTTCGAGCTTCGCGGTGAAGTCGTAATCGACGTAGCGCGTGAAATGCTCAGTGAGAAATTTATTCACGATGCGGCCCACGTCGGTGGGCATGAAGCGCTTTTTATCCAGCACCACATATTCGCGATGTTGCAGCGTAGACATAATGCTGGCGTAAGTGGACGGGCGGCCGATGCCGAATTCTTCCAGCGTCTTCACCAGGCTGGCTTCAGAGTAACGCGGCGGCGGTTGGGTAAAGTGTTGATCGCCGAATAGTTTATCGACGGGGATAGTCTCGCCTTCTTCAAACGGCGGCAGTTTGGCTTCACCCTCTTCGTCTTCGGGTTCTTCGTCCGCGCCTTCCAAGTACACGGCGATGAAGCCGGGGAAGGTCATGGTTTGGCCGCTGGCGCGGAATAAGTTTTTAACGCTGCCCAGGCTGATGTCGAGGCTCACGGTATCGAATTTAGCCGGGCTCATCTGGCACGCCAAGGCGCGTTTCCAAATCATTTCATACAGCTTGGCTTGATCTGGCGTGAGATGCGTTTTCATCTCTTGCGGTGTGCGCGCAATCGAGGTTGGGCGCACCGCCTCGTGCGCTTCCTGCGCATTCTTGGATTTGTTTTTGAACATGACCGCTGCCTTGGGCAGGTAGTCCGGCTCAAAGTTTGCGGCAATGTAGCCGCGAATCTCTTCCAGCGCCTCGTTGCCCAGATTGACCGAGTCGGTACGCATGTAGGTGATGAGGCCGACCGCACCGCCGCCGATGTCCACGCCTTCATACAATTGCTGCGCCACGCGCATGGCGCGATCGGCGGTGAAGCCGAGCTTGCGCACGGCCTCTTGTTGCAGCGTCGAGGTGGTGAAGGGGGGTGCCGCCGTGCGCGTTTTCTTGCGCTTGGCAATGGTTTCGATCTTGGCGCTATCGCCCGCCTTTTTCAGTTTGGCGAGAGTGGCGTCATTGGTCTTGCCATCGCCAATAGAAAATTGATCCAATTTTTTGCCATCGAATTGGATCAGCTTAGAAGAAAACTTTTGTTTTCCCTTGTGCGAATCGAGATGCACGCTCCAGTATTCTTGCGCGGTGAAAGCTTCGATTTCCAGCTCGCGCTCGACGATCAGGCGCAGTGCGGGACTTTGTACGCGACCGGCGGATAAACCGCGCCGGATTTTGCGCCACAACAGCGGTGATAAATTAAAGCCGACTAAGTAATCCAGTGCGCGCCGTGCTTGCTGCGCATTCACCAAGGGCATCGCGATTTCGCGCGGCGCGTCGATGGCAGCCAAGACCGCGGTTTTGGTGATCTCGTAGAACACCACGCGCTTACAGTCTTTTTTCTTGAGGAGCTTTTTCTCTTTGAGAATCTCGGCGATGTGCCAGGCAATCGCTTCGCCTTCGCGATCCGGGTCAGTTGCGATCAGGATGTTGTCCGCGGCCTTTACGGCCTTGGTGAGCGTGTCTACGTGTTTTGCGTTGCGCTCTACCAATTGATACTTCATGGCGAAGTCGTTCTCGGGATCGACCGCGCCGGTTTTGGGCACGAGATCGCGCACGTGGCCGTACGAGGCGACCACTTCGAAGCCATCGCCAAGATATTTCTTTAGCGTTTTGGCTTTGGAGGGAGATTCGACAATGAGTAGGGTTTGCGTCATGCGCGCGGGTTAAGGTTGGGGCTGGGCGCTGGATAGTAAGGGGAAATAGCTGGCGCTGGCAAGTAACCCCCGGGTAAAAGCACCTTTAGTGCAGGCGCGGCTCGTCGTCGCCGGCCAAAAAGTCTTCTATAAAGACATAGTCCTGGCCATGGCTCCACAGCACCATCAGCACGATCCATTTGACGTGCTCCAGACTCACTTCGGACTCGGCCAGGGCGAGCACGCGGTCGATCACGCATTCGCGCTGGATCGGGTTGAGAATGCCGGAAGCTTCGAGAAAAGTCAGAAAGCCCTGTGCTTGGAAATCAAGCTTGAGCTGCTCTTGCGCCGCATAGCAGCGGGTGGAGGCGCTGGCGGCAAAGGTCTCGGGGTAAGCGGCGTCAGTAGAGAGCTGCTCTAGACCGGTGAACCAATCAAACGCGCGGGAGATTTCGTCGCTGTCAAAACCGGCGGCAGAAAGTTCGCGCGCGAGCTTGCCGTGGTCAGGATGGAGTTCCGCCTCAAAGTAATTCTCAAAGAGGTAAACCAAGATGTCGAACATTGACTCTCTCATGGCGGCGGTTTCATCTTTTGTTGTGTAATCAATTAATTGCCTGATACAGGCCGCCGGACAGGCTGGCCACTTGGCCATTCAATTCAAGTTCCAACAGAATGGAGCAAACCTGTTCTGACGTCAACCCTGTACGGCTGACCAGCGTGTCGATAGCCGTTGGGGTGTGTCCTAATTGGTTTAAGAATTTAGCATGGGCCTCATCTGGCTGGGGTGTATCACCTATGTGTGCGCTTACTGGAGCGGCGCAGCCGAGCTCTTCTAGTATGTCTTGAGCGCTTTCGACCAGCTTTGCGCCTTGTTTGATCAGCCGGTGGCAGCCCTTAGAGAGCGGCGAGTGGATCGAGCCGGGAATCGCAAAGACTTCGCGCCCTTGCTCGCCGGCTAAGCGTGCGGTAATGATCGAGCCACTCTGCAGCGCCGCCTCTACCACCAACACCCCACGTGAAAGGCCGCTGATGATGCGGTTACGGCGGGGAAAATTTTGCGCTTTGGAGGGCGTGCCGAGTGGAAATTCCGAAACGATCGCGCCGTGCTCGGCCAACTGGTGCGCCAGCTCACGATTGCGCGCTGGGTAAACGATGTCGAGCCCTGTGCCCACGATCGCGATCGAGGAAGATGCGCCTTTGAGTCCGCCGCGATGCGCGGCAGTGTCGATCCCCAGTGCCATGCCGCTCACGATGGTGAGCCCGGCATCGGACAGGGTATGGGCGAAAGCCTCTGCGTCGCGTTCGCCTTGCGGCGTGGCATGGCGGCTACCGACGATCCCCAGCGCCGGTCGATTGAGCAAATCCAGACGACCTTTTATATAAAGCATCGGCGGTGGGTTGGGCGTTTCGAGCAGTGCCTGTGGGTATTCCGCATCGGCGAGCGTAATCAAGTGGTTGCCGGGCTGGGCCAGCCAATCGAGCGCGGGTGCAAGCCGGTCGGTATCCAGGCCGGCGCTGATGGCGCGCGCGATTTGGGGTTCAACCACTACGCTTAATTGCGCAGTGCTGGCTTCGATAATTTTATCGGGGGGGCCGAACTGGGAGAGTAAGCGGCGAAAGGTTTCGCCGCCGAGACCGGGGATGAAGCTTAGCGCAAGCCAGTAGCGTGCTTCATCCCGCTCTGCCATGCGGTGTCTTTAGGGCTTTTCCACCACGTCGTTCACGCGCACAGAAAGTGAAGATTGCATGACTAGCGCGTAGGAAACTTTTTCGAAAGTGCGGAATACCAAGACGAGGCCATAGCGTTCCTCCGGCAATTTCAGCTTGCGCGCTTCCTCATCCGTTGAAATCGTATAAGGCGCACCGAAGCTTTTTGCCATGGCGCCATCTGGGCAAGGGCCATACGCCTTGTCGCTATCATAAGCTTCGTTGAAAGAGACTTTGGCGCCTTCGCGTAAACATTTGCTGCGATCGAAATTAAACGAAGGGCTTGGTTTATCGTCTTTCGGCAGGGTGATTTCTTGGCCGAAGCGGTAAAGTGCGAGCACATGCCCCGTCTCCAAGCCATCTTTGGTGCCGCGATTGAGGGAAACAATCGAGCCGCGCCCGGTTTCGGCAACGCCGCCATAGGACGAGATGATGCGGCCGCGCAAGTCTTTGCTCGGCGCGTGTGGCACGATATTGGCGAGCTCGACGTTGGTCGCTGCGACTAGACGATCATCGCGCAGGATTTCTTGCACCGATTTGATGATTTCGATGGTGGCCGCTTCGCCATATTTAAGAACCCGCGCGTCTCCCAGATAAATGGCTTCGTAACCCAAGATTACTTGCGTGTCGGGGTCGATCAGTGCCTTGCCGGGGCGGAAAATATGCCACTGTTTCGGTCCGCCTTCTTTAAGCCCTTCGACATAAGCACGGTTACCGGAGCCAATCACCACCCGGTTTTCCTCGTTGGCGAGGATGCGCGGCGCGGATTCGAGGCCATCTTTTTCAATTACCAGCGGTTGCGACAGGAAGGGGCCGATATCCGCCGGCGATATCACCGGAATCGCTGCGCGATCGGTAGGCTCGACGCGGGTTTGCGGCGAGCGCTTCTCAAAGTCGCGACCTTGGTACTTAGCGTTTTTTACTAAGCGTAATTCGCCATTGGCGCGATCCAACACGACCACATCGCCGGGATAAATTAAATGCGGGTTTTTGATTTCCTCTTTATTCAGCTTCCAGATCTCGGGCCAGCGCCAAGGATCTTTAAGGAATTTGCCCGAGATGGCCCAAAGGGTGTCGCCTTTGACCACGACGTAGCGGTCGGGCGCGTCTTCCTTGACTTGCGCTGCTTCTTCGGCAAAAACTGCGCCACTGAAGAAAACACAAGAACTGAGCAAAGCTATAATGGTCTTTAGCATGAGCGACCTCGGTCACAAGTAGTTAGCAAAACCCATCCGTCGCAACACCTAATGTTATGCAATACGGATCGTGTACTTTGCTTTAAATTCTGCATGTAAAAGTTTAATTAAGCAAGCCTTTTGAGATGCCAATATTACCCATTCTTCATTATCCAGATGAGCGGCTACACACCATAGCCAAGCCAGTTCCAGTGGTGGACAAGGCCATTCGCCAACTCGTTGCCGATATGGCGGAGACCATGTATGCCGCGCCCGGTATTGGGCTGGCGGCCACGCAAATTGATGCGCACCTGCGCGTGATCGTTATGGATATATCCGAAACCCAAGACCAACTGCTGACCCTGATCAACCCGGTAATCTTGAAAGCCGAGGGCAAAGCCGTGCGGGATGAGGGCTGCTTGTCGGTGCCAGGCATCTATGAGCCGGTTACCCGGGCCGCGCGCATAACCGTTAAATATCTGGATTTAGAGGGAAAAGAGGTTATACAGACAGCCGATGGCCTGATTGGGGTGTGTATCCAACATGAAATGGATCATTTGGAAGGCAAGGTGTTTGTGGAATATCTCTCGCGCTTAAAGCAGGGGCGAATCAAATTAAAGATGAAGAAGCGCGCCCGTGAGACCATGTAGCGCATGCGCCTAATCTTTGCCGGCACGCCGGAATTCGCCGCCGTAGCACTTAGAGACCTGATTGCCGCCGGGCACGACATCGCTTTGGTGCTGACTCAGCCTGATCGCCCCGCTGGGCGCGGTATGAAACTTACCCCCGGCGCGGTGAAGATGGTGGCGCTGGCGCATGGCTTGCCCCTATTTCAGCCAAGCTCACTGAAGGACGCTGCCGCGCAGCAACAGTTAAAAGCGGTGGCGGCAGAAGTCATGGTGGTTGCGGCTTACGGCATGATTTTGCCGCAGGCGGTGCTGGATATTCCGCCAAGTGGCGGCCTCAACATCCATGCCTCGCTCTTGCCGCGCTGGCGCGGAGCGGCGCCGATTCAGCGTGCGATTCTGGCGGGCGACCAAGAAACTGGCATCACCATTATGCAAATGGATGCGGGCTTGGATACCGGCGAGATGTTGGCCAAGCACGCTATTCCGATCGAGGAAAGCGATACCGCACAAACCCTGCATGATAAACTCGCGGCCCTCGGCGGGACGGCGATTGTGGAAGCGCTAAACGCGCTGGAACAAGGTAGTCTAGTACTCGAGGCGCAAGACAACGCGCAGGCCACCTACGCCGCCAAGCTCACCAAAGAGGAAGGCTTAGTCGATTGGACTAAACCCGCATCGGAGATCGCGCGAGCGGTGCGCGCTTACAATCCTTTCCCCGGGGCATATACCCAATGGCAGGGCGAAAGCCTGAAGCTTTGGCAGGCTCAAGCGATTAATGCGGAGGGCGAGCCGGGCGTGGTGCTGGGCGCGGATAAGGCCGGCATCGTCGTTGCGTGCGGACAAGGTGCATTGCGCATCACCGAATTGCAGCGCGCGGGCGGCAAGCGTCTTGCCGCTGCGCAATTTTTGGCCGGGGGTGAAATAAACCCGGGCGATCGTTTTCTGCGTAAAAATCAAACATGATAAATATGATTGCAGTACGCGCTTCGCGCGAAGGGATTTGCGCCACACGTAATTTGGCGCACGTGGCGGGTTGCGCCACCACTGAACCCATGCAAATGGCGCGCTGTGCTTGAGCCGCAAGCACTGGCCGCCGGCCTGTTGGGCGAGGTGCTGGCAGGCCGCAACCTGAATGAAGTATTGAGCGACTTGTGGCGGCGCGAGCCCGACTTGCCGCCGCGCACGCGCGGCGCGGTGCAGGATCTGAGTTTCGGTGCGCTGCGTTTTTTCTCTCGCTTGGATTTTCTGCTGCAAGCCTTGATTACTCGCCCCATCACGCATGAGGGCGTGCGCTGCTTATTGCTGGTGAGTTTGTATCAACTCATCTATTCCAAGACGCGGCCCTACGCCGTGGTGGATCGCGCGGTGGAATCGGCGCGCGGCATGGATGCGCCGTGGGCGGCCGGCTTTGTCAACGGCGTGCTGCGCAATTTCTTGCGGTCTAAAGAAGAATTGTTGGCGCGCGCCGAGGGTTTCGAGCCCGCGCGCTACAGCCATCCGCAATGGTGGATTGACCGGTTGCGCCTAGATTATCCCGACGCGTGGGAGGCGATCCTCGAAGCCAACAATAGCCACCCGCCCATGACCTTGCGCGTGAACCGGCGGCAGATTGACCCCGAACAATATCTGAAGCTGTTGCAGGAAGTGGAAATGGAAGCGGAAATGCTCGAAGGCGGCGCGCTGCGTTTGAAAAAGCCAGTGGGCGTGGATAAGCTGCCGCGCTTCGCCGCAGGCGCGGTATCGGTGCAGGATCAAGGCGCGCAATCGGCTGCACACTTTCTCGATCTCGCGCCCGGCCAGCGCGTGCTGGATGCGTGCGCCGCGCCCGGCGGCAAGGCGGCGCATATTTTGGAAACCGCGGATGTGATGCTCACCGCCTTGGACAAAGACGAAGCACGGCTCAAACGCGTGGCGGAGAATTTTGCGCGGCTGAATTTGAAAGGGCGCTTGATAGCGGGTGATGCGGCCGAGCCGCAGTCTTGGTGGGATGGCAAACCCTACGATCGGATTCTGGCCGATGTGCCATGCTCGGCGTCCGGTGTGGTGCGCCGGCATCCGGATATCAAATGGCTGCGGCGGCCGTCCGATCTTGCACAATTCGCGGCCACGCAGCGCACGATTCTCGCTGTCTTATGGCGCCTGCTCGCGCCTGGTGGTAAATTGCTGTACGCGACTTGCTCGCTCTTTCATGAGGAAAACGCCGACATCGTCACCGACTTTGTCGCGAGCCACCCGGATGCTAAACACTTGCCTATTTCCGAACTTCCGAGCGGCCAGCTCTTGCCGAGCGCGGAACATGACGGCTTTTTTTACGCCCTGCTTGAAAAATCGATTTAGCAGGTTCTGCGCAGTGCTGGCTTTCGCACTCGCGAGCATCGCGCCCATTACCTCGCACGCCGAAGGCCTCAGCGTTAAACACGCCGAACTGGTCGCCAACGAAGAATGGTATTTCCTCAACGCCGATTTCAGCGTCGGCTTGACCCCCGCGCTGGAAGAAGCCTTGAACAAAGGCATCAGCCTTAACTTCATACTGGAATTCGAGTTGACGCGCTCCCGCTGGTACTGGCTCGACGAATCGATGGCCAGCGTGCGTCAAAATTTACGCATCAGCTACCATGCGCTGACGCGGCAATATCATTTCTCCGGCAATAGTGGCAATAAAGCCTTTAACACCCTCGCCGAAGCCAAAGACGAGCTGACGCGCGTCGCAGATTGGAAAGTGCTCGACCGTAATCTGCTGAAGAAGGGTACGCCGTACAACGCAGCAGTGCGCATGAAGTTGGATGTCAAACAATTACCCAAGCCGCTGCAAGTGGAAGCACTGGGATCCAAGGACTGGGATCTCGCGTCCGATTGGCATCGCTTCACCATCACACCCTAACGGTCATGGCAAATTCCACCCATAAAATGAAATTAGCTATGACCGTCCCCTCTCTCCTGGCTCTCTCCCGCGGGCGGGCGAGAGGGACTTAGGCTCGCTTTGCGAGTTTCATATTATGGCCAAGCTTAGATATATCGTCCTCGCCAGTGTCGGCCTCGGCGCCGTGCTGTTGTATATGTTGTCGCGCGCGAGCAGCAATACCGCCGCCTTCGCCGAGCATTACACACTGCTGCTGGTGCTCAACGTGTTGCTCGCAGCGGTGCTCGTCGGCCTCATCGGCTATCAAATATGGCTAGTGAAGAAGCGTATTCGCGACAAGGTGTTCGGCGCGCGACTGACCATGCGCCTCATTATTCTGTTCGCTTTGATGGCGGTGGTGCCGGGCACGTTGATCTACGGCGTATCGGTGCAGTTCCTCACGCGATCGATCGAATCATGGTTCGATGTGCGCGTGGACAACGCGCTTGAAGGCGGACTGGGCCTGGGGCGCAGCGTATTAGAGGCGCAGCAAAACGACCTCGTACACAAAGCGCAAGCTATCGCCATTACGCTGCAGGAAGAGTCTCCCGGTAGCCAC
>JAUXTZ010000198.1 GCA_030681095.1 Burkholderiales bacterium | reverse complement strand
AAATATCCAGCGCGAAGATTTAAACCCGATCGAAGAAGCGCAAGGCATCAAACGCTTGATCGACGAATTCGCCATGACCCACGAGGGCGCTGCCGAAGCCGTGGGTCGCTCGCGCTCCGCCGTCAGCAATTTGCTGCGCTTGCTCAACCTGCCCAAGACCGTGCAAGACATGGTGCTCACCGCCACCCTCGACATGGGCCACGCCCGCGCGTTGTTGCCGCTGTCGCCCGCCAAGCAAATGGAAGCCGCGCATGAAATCGCGCAAAAGGGCCTCTCGGTGCGTGAAGCTGAGCGCCTGGTGGCGAAACTGCTCAAGCCGGAAGTGCCAAAGAAACATCTCGGTCCGGATCGCGACACACTCCGCTTGCAAGAAGATCTCGCTGAAAAACTCGGCGCAACAGTCAGCATCAAGCACGAGAAAAAAGGCGCGGGTAAGCTCATTATCGACTACGCCAACCTGGCGCAATTGGACGCGATTATTCAGCGCATCTCGCGCGAGTAGTTCAACGTTCTGTTACCGGCTTAAGCCTTTCTTAAGCTTCAGCGCCTAATCTGCAAGGGTAGAAATTGCAGATGGAGGCGATGATGAAGCACCTTTCCCACAAATTGATGATTTCGTTAGCCCTAGCGGCGACTGGGCTGGCGCAGCCTGTGTTCGCGCTCACGGCGGCCGATACGCTCAAGCAGCTCGAGCAAAGCGCAAAACAAACCGACCCCAACTTTAAAGGCGTTTCAGTACAGCGCGGCGAACGCTTGTTTAAAGCCACGCATGGCGCGGAGTGGAGCTGCGCTTCGTGTCACTCCGACAATCCGGCCGCGTCGGGCAAGCACGCCAAAACCGGCAAGCTTATCGCGCCGCTTGCGCCGGCGGCCAATGCCGAACGCTTCACGCGCCCGGACAAAGTGGAGAAATGGTTCCGACGCAATTGCAACGATGTGCTGAATCGCGCCTGCACGGCTAGCGAGCAAGGCGATGTGCTGGCCTATCTTATGACGATTAAAAACTAAGGAGCGCGCGATGCGATTTTCATTAAAAACGATCCCATTGGTTTTGGCGCTACTCGCAAGTAGTTTAAGCAGCGCGCACGCAGGCGGGCATGTTTATAGCGCGAGCAACCCGAAGTGGAAAACCGAATGCGGCGCTTGCCATCTGGCTTACCCGCCGCAGTTGCTGCCGGCTGAATCCTGGCGCGCGATGATGACGCAACTCGATAAACACTTTGGCGCCGACGCCAGCCTGGATGTGACGACGGCAAGCGAGATTCGCGCCTTTCTCGAAGCGAACGCCGGCGGCAATAAACGTGAAGCGACCGGGAAGCCGACGCTACGCATTACCGAGACGCGCTGGTTCAAGCATGAGCATGAAGAAGTGCCGGCGCGAGTATGGAGCAGCCCGGCGGTAAAGCAGCCCAGCAACTGCGCGGCCTGCCATACTCAGGCTGAGCGCGGCGATTTCAGCGAACGCAGTTTGCGTGTTCCTCGTTAAAAGGAGTTCAAGCGATGAGCAATAAAATTTTGGTGTGGGACTTTCCGACGCGCACATTTCACTGGTTGTTGGCGATCTCTTTTGTGGGCGCGTTCATTACCGGCGATTCCGAGCGCTATCGCGAGATACATCTGCTATTGGGATACACGATGCTTGCGCTTATCGGCTTTCGCCTGATTTGGGGCATTGTCGGCACGCGCTATGCGCGCTTCAGTTCATTCTGGTTCAAGCCAAGCGCGGTCGTCGATTACGTACGCTCGATGTTTCAAGGCAAGCCGCAGCACTACGTCGGGCACAATCCGGCCGGTAGCGTCGCGATTTTTCTGCTGCTGGGGCTGGGCCTGCTGTCCGGCTTGAGCGGTTTGGCTCTCTATAATGAAATCGGCGGCGAATGGTTGGAAGAGTTGCACGAGCTCAGCGCCAACGCCATGCTCGCAGTGGTGATCGTGCATATCGTCGGCGTGTTCTTCAGTAGCTTCCTGCACCGCGAAAATTTGGCGCGGGCGATGGTAATCGGCGACAAAACAGGCGAACCGGCGCAGGGCATTCAAAATCACCATGCCTGGCTTGGATTGCTGTTATTGGCCGGGGTTGTGGCGATGGGCTATGCCTATTTGTACAAGAACTGGGCGCCGCCAGGGCTGACGCAAGTCTCGCAACAGCCCGTGGCCACGCAGAAGCGGCAGCATGATGACTAACTCAAGATGGCGCATGAGCCCCTGCACCAATGGGTGTTGAGCGTGTCGTCCGCCCAGGGCTTCTGATTGCGGGGGCCGGACTAAACGCCTGTGGGTTAATGCCTAACTACTTGGCATAAATAGAAAATTTGCTTATATTGCAAAGAGGGGGATTAAAGTGATGCTCTGTACCCTCGGTGTTTGATAAGAAGGGTTTATTGCAGCCAAACATGCCAAGCGAAGAGAGACGGAAACTTCCTGCGGATATGTATCGCATGCTTTATCACCATGCAGGCGATGCCATTTTCGTGGCCGACATCCAAGGAAATTTGATCGAGGTCAATCAGGCGGCTTGCGACTATGTGGGGTACAGCAGGGATGAACTGCTGCATATGCGTCCCGAACAACTCAATCCACCGGAATTATCAGGAAAAGTTGCTGGACGCTTGGAGCAGGTATTAAGGGAAGGAGGCGGTACCTTTGAGACGCTTTATGTGCATCGAGACGGCACCCGAATTCCTGTTGAAATGCATGCCCGGCTGGTTGAATACGGGGATCAGCCCTTTATTCTGACCGTTTGCAGAAATGTCTCCTGTCGCAAGCAAAGCGAAATCGAATATCAGAAAATTATCCAGGCAACGGGCGAAGGCTACTGGGTAGTCAATGCACGAGATGCGCGGATCATTGACGTGAACGACAACTTTTGCGAGATGGTCGGGTACGCGCGGGAAGAACTCTTGAGCATGCGCATTTCCGATCTAGAGGTAAATGAATCTCCCGAAGATACCGCGAAGCATATCCGCAAAGTCATGGAAACCGGCCATGATCTCTTTGAAACCCGGCACCGCCACAAGGATGGGCGTCTCCTCGAGTTCGAAATAAGCGTGAGTTATGCCGATATTCGGGGCGGGGTCATCTTCGTTTTTGTGCGCGACATCAGTGAACGCAAGCGCCAGGAAGCTGAGTTAAGACTGTCTGCCCTGGTGCTCAACAAAAGTTCAGCTTCCATTATGGTGACGGATAACAACAATCGCCTCGTCAGCGTAAACCCGGCATTTACTCAAATCACCGGCTATGAACCCAGCGAAGCTCTCGGGCGCAACCCCAACATGCTCAGTTCGGGAAGGCAAAGCAAAGCGTTCTATCAAAGCATGTGGCGAACTTTGATGGAAACCGGACACTGGGAGGGCGAATGGTGGAACAGGCGCAAGGACGGGGTGGAGTACGCCGAGCAGGTTAACATGAATGTGCTGCGCAACCCGGATGGCAGCGTGTACCGTTTCGTCAAGATTGCATTGGACATTACCGACAAGAAGCGGCTGGATGACCAGGTCTGGCACCTGGCCAATTACGATGCGATCACCAACCTGCCAAATCGTCGCTTGTTTCTTGATCGGCTAGGACAGGAAATAAAAAAATCTCACCGGTCAGGGGAGTCTCTTGCATTATTCTTCGTCGACTTGGATCGCTTCAAGGAGGTAAACGACGAATTTGGGCATGACGTCGGAGATCTTTTGCTGGTTGAGGCCGCGCGACGAATTAGCCGCTGTATTCGCAATACCGATATCGTGGCTCGCCAGGGCGGAGACGAGTTTATCGTATTGTTGACCAGCCTCACTGAAACTTCGCAAGTCGAAACCGTGGCGAAGAACATTACCGAACTGCTCGCCCAGCCGTTTCATCTGGCAGAGATCGAAGCGAGCATCACCGCCAGCATTGGCATAGCCTTCTATCCGCATGATGCCGCCAATGAAAAAACGCTGATCAAAAAGGCTGACCAGGCCATGTATGTGGCGAAGAGCAAGGGTAGAAATTGTTTCAGTTATGCCGACGTTAAATAATCTTTGCCGTGTGACTAGGACTGTTTCCCGCTGGCTAGCCGTAGCCTGACGCCGTTCTCGCAATAGTCCGTGGCCACGGAGCAGCGGCAACAAGATGACGAATCCAAGGATGGCGCATGCGCGTGCTGGCGGTGGAAGATGATGCATTATTGGGCGACGCCATCCAGGCTGGCCTGAAACAAGCCGGTTTCGCCGTGGATTGGGTGAAAGACGGCGTGGCCGCCCAGCATGCGCTGGAAACCGAGCCCTACGCCGCAGTGGTGCTGGATTTAGGCCTGCCGCGGCTATCCGGTCTCGATGTGTTGCAACGTTTGCGAGCAAGGCGCGATGCCACCCCCGTGTTGATTTTGACCGCGCGCGACACGGTGGAAGATCGCATCAAAGGCCTGGATGCGGGCGCGGACGATTATCTGATCAAGCCCTTCGATATGGGCGAATTGGCGGCGCGATTACGCGCACTGGTGCGCCGCGCCAGCGGCGAAACTGCCCCGGCGCTCTGCAACGGCGCGCTGGCGCTCGATCCGGCAAGCCATCGGGTGAGTTATCAAGACCTAAGCGTTGAGCTATCCGCCAAGGAATTCGCCGTGCTGCAAGCGCTCATGCTCAATCTCGACCGGGTGCTGACGCGCGCTCAAATAGAAACGCAGCTCTATGCTTGGGGTGATGAAATCGAGAGCAACGCGGTGGAAGTGCATATCCATCACTTGCGCCGAAAGCTGGCACCGGAGCTTATACAAACCGTGCGCGGCGTGGGCTATCTCATGCCGCGCGCAAGCTGATTAAGATGACGAACCACCCCTCTCTCAAACGGCGCGTCTTAACCTTGGCTCTGACCGGCATGGCGCTGGTGTGGGTGGGCACGGTCATCGTCACCTACTTCGATGCGCGCGAAGAGCTGAATGAAATACTGGATGCGCATCTCACCCAAGCCGCCGCGCTGCTCATCGCGCAAACCACGGGCGAGTTCGAGGAAATAGAAACTGAACATGCGCTCCCTTTGCATAAGTATTCGCGGCGGGTTGCGTTTCAGATTTGGGAACACGGGCAACTGCGCCTGCATTCCGTCAACTCGCCGCAAACCCCGCTCGCCAGCCGCGAACAGGGGTTCAGCGACAGCAACATCGAAGGCCAGCGCTGGCGCGTATTCAGCAGCCTGGATGCCTCGGGCAAGCTACTGATCCATGTCGCGGAGCAGGCCGAGGTGCGCGACAAGCTGGCGCGCGAAGTGGCGAAAAACCTGCTCTACCCCCTGCTGATTGCGCTGCCGCTATTCGCCATCTTGTTATGGTTGGCGGTGAGCCGGGGCTTGCGCCCCTTGGCGAGCCTGACGCGCGAAGTTGCGCTGCGCGAACCTGACAATCTTGCGCCGCTGCCGGTCGGCGCGGCGCCAGCGGAAGTGCTGCCGCTGATCGATCGCCTCAACCATTTGTTCGAACGTATCGCCGCATCCATCCAAAACGAGCGCCGCTTCACCGCCGATGCCGCACACGAGCTGCGCACGCCGGTGGCGGCGATTAAAGCCCAGGCGCAAGTGGCGCTCGGCGCTCAGGACACTACTGCGCGCATGCACGCGCTCGATAGCGTGATCCTCGGCTGTGACCGTGCCGCGCATTTGATCGAACAATTGCTCACCCTGGCGCGGCTCGATTCGCTGCAAAAATTCGCACTGGAATCATGCGAGCTGCAAACCCTGGCCGTGGAAGTGATCGCTGAAATGACGCCGCTCGCTCGGCAAAAAAGCGTGCAACTGGAGCTAGCCGAAGGCGAAGCGGCAACCGTGCAAGCCCTACCCGGTTTGTTACGGATTTTATTGCGCAACCTGATCGATAATGCCGTGCGCTACACGCCAGCCGGCACGCAGGTTCAAGTGCGGGTTGATCGTAATAGAGGCCAGCCACGCTTCACCGTCAGCGATAACGGCCCCGGCATTCCCGAGGAAGAGCGCGACAAGGTGCTGGATCGCTTCTACCGCCCGCTCGGCACCGGCGAGCAGGGGAGCGGCTTAGGCTTGTCCATCGTGCAGCGCATCGCGGCGATTCATGGCGCAGCGCTGCAATTGGCTGCGGGTGAAGCTGGGCGTGGGTTGCGGGTGAGCATTGTGTTCCCATTGAGTGCCTCAGCAGATTAGCTAGCAAGCAGGTGCGATGGCTGGCGGCAATTTTTGCGGGTGCGTCGTGAGCACTGGCACGACGAAAAGAAAGCGGCTATACCAATCACAGCAAGTAAAGCTGTACAAGCCGCTGAATGCCCCTGGAGAAGCAGAAATCAGGTAAATTGAGCTAATCTGAGGTTTGCGCATTCGGCGAATTTGTAAACAAACGCAAATATAAATAACCTGGAGTCAGCGTTTGATTTGCCTGTTCAGACGAGGTGAAAATAGCGCGCAAACTGCCTGGCCTTGGCCAGGGGTATAAATATTTTTCATAGAAAGTAGCAGAGTTACGGATGGTAGCGCCCGCTCCAAAAAATTCGAAAGAAAAACGTGCTTTCTCGCGTCGGAAGCTTCGCTTGGAAGGGGTTTGCAGCCTTCCTGACGCAGGCAGCCGTAAAGTTGAAATCCGGGACTTCTGCCCCGGTGGAATGTTGTTGTCCTACGATGAGCCTGCTGCTGCCAATCAGCCTCAGCCATCCTTTCCTTCGCACGGCGACGTCATTGAAATCCGTTGCACCGTTCCCTCGGCACAAGGGAGGACCGCCCTACAGTTTCGCGGGCGCGTGGTGCGCATCGAGGGCGGCGCAGCCGGGTTGGCTTTTATCGACCCGGATATGGATGCGCTGCACATCCTGTACGATTTTGCCAAGCAATCCCAAACCGAAACGCCTGCTAATCATGCGCCGGAGCCGTCTCAAGTTCAGCTCGGCAGTGGCCTGCCCGCACAAGCCATCCTCCTGGGCTGCAAGCAAATAGCCAAGGCGTGCATCAGGCCGATGGTGTCGGATTTCCAGGAACATGTATTGGAGCGCTGGTTTACTTTGGCAGGGATAGTCCAAACCGTTGCGGAGAAAAATGCCTACTACGACGCGGTTAATATCTTCAATAGTGCGCAAGGTGAAGCCTTCACGCGCGCTTTTGAAGCGCAGATGTTGAAGCGTCTGGATGCTTATTCCGGGCAGGCGGCAGAAAAGCCCCAGGAATCTTTTACACGGCTCCCCGCAAAGAATCTTTCCTTGGTCGAGCAGGATGCTTTCGAAGAATGGCTCGCCCTCTCCGACGTGGCGCGCAAAGTTGAAGAGGGTTGTCAGGCGCCTTTGTCGGATCTGGGGTTCCGCTTGGGCGAGCTGCTGAAAACAAGCCTTGATAAAGAAAACAATCCGTTCTGGCCAGATGCTTTTTGCAAGGCATTTCAGGAAACCTTGAAAGGCTTCAGGTTCGACCCGATCGCACAGAAAGCGGCCTACACAGTATTCAAGGATTCATTGGCCGCAGCCGCTGCGGCGCTGTACGTCGACCTCAACCAGTATCTGGTCAAGCAGGGCGTGATACCGGATTTGAGGCACAAATATAAAATCAAGATTGCCAGATCGAGTTCACCCCGCAAAGATAACGCCGAGCACGCCGTTGCGGGCACTGAAAACCCTGCCGCAGCCTCTGGCGGCATGGCGGGCGGCAATGCAAGCGTCAATGGCGTTCACGCACTACAGACAGACGCAGCACCGGCGCCGCAGGACTGGTACCGCATCGTCCAGGAACTGGACGATTTGCGGAAGCAAGCTTCCCATCAAACCATGAAGCGTCCGGAAAGCCCGCAGATTGCCCCGGGGTGGTCGCTGGCATCGGCCACAACTGCAAGCAGTGAAACGGCGGGGCAATTCTATACGCCGGAAGAGCTGCTATTTGCGCTGTCGCGCATTAATTTTTCCGGCTTGGCGCAATCTGCGGCCGGCGATGTCGACGGGGATGTCAAGACACAGCTTCTGTCTATCTTGTCTGATGGCACCACGCAAACGGCCAACAAACAGTTGCCGGGCCGCGAAGCAAAAATTTTGGATGTGGCGGGCAATCTTTTCGGCTCTGTGCTGAACGACCAGTTGGTATCGGGCAATGTCAGGCCTTGGCTCGAGCAACTCTCGGTGCCCATGATGAAGCTGGCAATTCGTGATGATTCGCTGTTTACCGACAAATCGCATCTGGCCCGCCAGGTCATTAATAACCTCGCCCAGCTGGAGTTTTATGGCGAGACGGGTGATAAAGGTCAGAATGCGGTCAGGAAAAGAATCACCGGACTATTGGATACCATTGTCCAAGCGGAAGTCGTCACGCCTGAACTTCTGAATAGGGTTTTAAAAGAGCTGGGTTCGCTGATCCGCGTCCAGAACAAGGCCTACGAAGAGAATCTGAAAGACTTGGTAGCGGCATGCGAGCAGGAACAAACCCCGTTGGCAAGCGAAGCGGGTTCGCCGGCGGCCACCGACATCAGTGCACTTCAAGCTGATGAGGCGGGGGGCGAGGCACTACAGGAGTGGCTGAAACGCGTGCGACGCCTGAGCGTGGGTAATTCATTGCTGCTGCCAGTCGATTCCACGCCCCAGCGCCTCAAATTGGCCTGGATTGGCAAGAACCTCGACAGGTATGTGTTCGTCAATGTCAAAGGTCTGAAAGCGCTGACGCTGGCGCCAGATGTGCTGGCCAGGCAGCTGCACTCTGGTGAGGCCGTGGTGTTGGATGATGGCGGCGAGCCGCTGCTTGATCGTGCACAATATTCCATGCTGCAAAAAATGCATCGCGACCTGGTGCATGAGACCACCCATGATCACCTGACGGGCCTGCTCAACCGCCGTGAATTTGAAAAGCATCTGGCAGAGGCCCTTGCCAGTGCGCGACGGGATGAGCTGCATCACGTCATTTGCTTCATTGATCTAGACCAGTTCGCTGTGGTTAACAACACATTCGGCTATGACGGGGGAGACCGTTTAATGCTGGAAATTACACAGCTTCTGAAGGGTGTGGTGGAGGAACGCGGCATACTTGCACGCCTGGGCAGCGCCGAGTTTGGCATGCTGTTCGAAGCGTGCCCAGTCGAAGAAGCATTAAGCATGACCGAGCGATTCAGGAACCTCATGCAGGATTACCGCTTTGCTTGCGATAACAAATCACTCTCGGTCTCTTTTAGCGCAGGATTGGTGCCGGTGGTGCCGGACAGCAACAGTGTCATCAGCATTTTTCAGGAAGCAGAGGCGAGCTGCCAGATTGCACGCAGCAAAGGCGTCAATTACGTGCAAGTGTATAGCCCGGAGGATACCGGGGTATCGCGTCATTTACAGGTGTTCAAATGGGTGACGAGGATCGACGAAGCCTTGGACAATGACACCCTTGAGCTGCGTTATCAGCCGATTGTCAACATTGCCGATGAAGGCCTCGCCATTCACCACTCCGAAGTGCTGCTGGGGGTGATGGATGAGGACGGCAAACTGATTTCCCCGGCGGAGTTTGTTCTGGCGGCCGAACACTTCCGGCGCATGGCGGCAGTTGACCGCTGGGTGATCGAACGCGTGTTTCGCTGGATGGTCGAGAATGAAGCGCGGCTGGCACAGGTGGGCGGGCTGGCTATCAACCTCTCCGGATCATCGTTGAACGAAGAGGGATTCGCCGAATACATCATCGAGCAGGCGCAGAAATTCCAGGTCCCCATGGATAAGATTTGCTTCGAAATTACCGAAACCGCCGGAATTGCCAACCTGTCCAACGCCTCCGAATTTATTCTCGCGGTGAAGCAGACCGGATGCATGTTTTCACTGGATGACTTCGGCAGCGGCATGTCATCCTATGCCTACTTGAAAAACCTGCCCGTCGATTTTCTCAAGATCGACGGCGCGTTTATCAAAAACATGGACGAAAATCCCTATGACTATGCCGTCGTCAAATCCATTACGGAAATTGGGCATTTCATGGGCAAAAAGATTATTGCGGAATACGTGGAAAACGAAATTATTCTAAACAAGCTGCGCGAGATCGGGGTGGATTATGCCCAGGGCTATGCCATTGCCAAACCGCAGAGTTTGATCACTGCCAGCGCGGTCGCTGCAGGTCCTTCGTCGTAAGATCGAAGCGCACCAGCAGTTCCCGGCGTCTTCCGGGTTTGGGGGGGCAGCAAGAGGGGCGATATTAATGATCATTTCCCGAGTTTGAGCATGCCAGCAGAAAGTTACCGGCCTCGTTTGTGCCCGCGTTGTAAGGAGCCATTGACGCGAATCCGCCGCCGTCCTATAGACCGACTGATCAGCCTTTTTTATGCGGTGAAACGCTATCAGTGTCTCAATGTTAACTGCTGTTGGGAGGGCAACCTACGTGCGCGGCGACTCATGGTGCGACCCTGAAATTGGCAAGCGTTGAAGCTGGCTATGGCTTGCGGGCGATGATTGATTGTGTTCCCAGCGTAGCGCTCAGCCGACAAGCGCGTCGCTACGTGCCGCCAAGCTGCTTCTCGATCCGCTTCGCAAACACCGCCATTTCCTTCGCCGCCTGCTTGTCGCCTTTTTTTTCCGCGACTTCGATACCGCTATGGTAAGCCGCGAGCGCTTCGTGCAAGCGCCCCGCTTCATTCAGCGCTTTGCCTAACAACTTCCACGCCGCCGAGTAATTCGGGTCATGCGTGACGGCTTGCTGCAAATGCGCGGCGGCCTGCTCGAACTGTCCCAGTTTTGAATATTCGTTGCCGAGGCTGAAGCGCAGCAAGGCGTTGTCACGGCCTGCCGCGAGCATTTTTTCCAGGTTTTGAATCACGGCGCTCATTTCTGTGGGCATGTTAGAAGGTATAATCGCGGGCTTGATTTGTAAGGGATTTCAGATGCAAGCCCATTATTCACCACGTGAGGTCGAAGCTCAAGCGCAGCAGCTTTGGAACGAGCGCAATGCGTTCGCCGCCACCGAAGACAACGCCAAGCCCAAGTACTACTGCCTCTCCATGTTCCCCTATCCCTCGGGCAAGCTGCACATGGGCCACGTGCGCAATTACACCATCGGCGACGTGCTGACGCGCTTTCACCAAATGAAAGGCTACAACGTAATGCAGCCCATGGGCTGGGATGCATTTGGCTTGCCGGCGGAGAACGCGGCCATGGCCTCCAACGTGGCGCCCGCCAAGTGGACCTACGACAACATCGCATACATGAAGAAGCAGCTCAAGAGCCTGGGCTTCGCCATCGATTGGTCGCGCGAAATCGCGACCTGCACCCCGGAATACTATCGCTGGAATCAATGGCTGTTTCTGCGCATGCTGGAGCGCGGCATCGTGTATCAAAAAACCGGCACCGTGAATTGGGACCCGGTGGATCAAACAGTGCTCGCCAACGAGCAAGTAATCGACGGTCGCGGCTGGCGCACCGGCGCCGTGGTGGAAAAGCGCGAGATCCCCATGTACTACATGTCGATCACGCAATACGCCGATGAATTGTTGAGCGAGCTGGATAAACTTTCCGGCTGGCCCGAGCAAGTCAAGCTGATGCAGAAAAACTGGATCGGCAAGAGTTTTGGCGTGCGCGTCGGCTTCCCATATGAACTTCACTCGCACAGCGAGTCTCCATCCTCCTCCCCTGCTCGCGGGGGAGGACTAGAGGCGGGGGCAGCCGCAGACGGCGGTGGCACGCTATGGGTATTCACCACCCGCGCCGACACATTGATGGGCGCAACTTACGTGGCGGTCGCGGCAGAGCATCCCTTGGCGACGCATGCAGCGCAAAGCAATCCAGCACTCGCAGCCTTCATCGAAGAATGTAAAAAGGGCGGCGTGACCGAAGCCGAGCTGGCCACGCAGGAGAAGAAAGGCATGGCGAC
>JAUXTZ010000146.1 GCA_030681095.1 Burkholderiales bacterium | reverse complement strand
TGGTGGCGGAGTTGATGCGCATGCCGTCGATCAAGACCAGTGTGTGGTTCGGATTGGCGCCGCGAATATAAACGTTGCTGCTGGTACCCGCGCCGCCGTTTGTACTGAATTCGATACCGGGCAGGCTGCGCAGCAACTCCGGCAAGGTGGTCTGTCCGGCGCGTTGAATGTCTTCCTGCGTGATGACGGAAATATCGTTCAACAACTCGCGCACCGGGGTCGGGGTGCGAGTGGCGGTAACCACCAGCGTGCCGAGGTCGAAAGTGGTGGGCGTGTTGTCGGCGAAAGCCGGAGTGAGGGCGCAAGCAATGACGCCGGTCAAGATGGTTTTTTTCACAAAAGCTCCCTGTCGCATGCAGTCCCGCATACGTGTTTGGGTGATAAATTGAAATGCCAAAGGGAGCGAGATAGACGATCAGAACCGGCCAGCCGCAACCCCGCGACGTTTCACCAAATTTCAGGCCGGTCTCCGGGCTCGCGATCCACAGGCCGCCGCCTTCCCAGGTTTCCCCAGTGGCTGTGTGGCGGCCAAAAAACTCGCATACCGTTGCGGGTGCAGCGCAGGCTTAAACCTGACTTCCCAGTTTCACCCCGCTTGCCGGAGGGCATTTGGGGAACCTGAAACAGGCGAAATTCTACCTGAATACGGGCTGATCTTGGTTTGATCTTCTTGTGTGAGTGCTTGCTCTGATCTAATTGTTTATTTATGTGGGATATTTTGCAATTTAGATGCAAGAATCGGAGCGAAACTGGAGTGGGAACTGGGTGTGGTTGTCTAGGTTAAACTACTTTCAAAAGAATACGTTAGCATTTGACTTTACAGTGATTTCAAACTTATAGTGTTGCCATGGATAACGAGCTAAAAAGCCTCGAACAGAAGATTTCCCAGCTCGTTGGGTTTTGCCATCGCTTGCGCGAGGAGAACCACGGCTTGCGCCAGCAGCTCGTGTCTGAACAGAACGATAATAAGCATCTCAACGACAAGCTCAGCGGCGCCAAAGGCCGGCTCGAAAGCTTGCTCACTCAACTCCCTGAAGCTTAAATATGGCATCTGACCCCAAAAGCTTGGATGTCACAATTATGGGTCGCGCGTTCCGCGTGGCGTGCCCACCGGAAGATCGCGCCGGCTTGCTCGAGGCGGTGGATTTTCTCGACCGCCGCATGCAAGAAATCAAAGATGGCGGCAAGATGGCCAACCTCGAACGCATTGCCATCATGGCCGCGCTCAATATCACGCACGAGTTTCTCACCACCCGCGTCGGCGGATTTGATGTGGGTGACTTTAAGCGTAGAATTAATGACATGAATAAAGAGATCGATCAGGCCATGTCAGACAGCGGCGATCTGTTTAAATAACACCCCAGTTAATCAGTTAATCCCCTGCGGTGTTTGTTCTGGCTAAACATTCCTTGAACCAATGAATCATCCTTGGTTGCGGCATTTCAGGCGCTTTTGTGCGCGTCCTTCGCGGATGTACCTACGGCGCTCTTGTTGCGACCCCTTGAACCTCAGGTTCAGGATGATGGCCCGGACGGCATTCGCGGGGGACCCTTTTCACGTAGGCGGCTTGCATCAAGCAAACCTAGCTATTCGCTACACCACCCATGGATAAATCCGCCCTCCGCAGCGACATGCGCCATCGCCGCCGCATGGTCAGCGTGATAGATGCGCGCGTCGCCGCCCAACATTTGCTGCGCTTGGCCAAGCGCCATCACTTGTTGCTGTGCAATCAACGCATTGGGTTTTATCTGCCGATGGGAGAGGAGATCGACCTTCTCCCGCTCCTGAATGCCGCGCTGTGGCTGCATAAAGCCTGTTTCTTGCCGGTAATCCCCCCGCGTGGCGCGCGCCGTTTGTGGTTCTCGCGCATCACCGACCGCCCCACTTGGTATCAAAACCGGTTTGGCATTTACGAACATGGGTCGATCCAGCGCGTGCGCGCGCAGCAGTTGGATGTTTTGTTCATGCCCCTGGTTGCCTTCGACGCCCAGGGCAACCGGCTCGGCATGGGCGGCGGCTTCTACGATGCGAGCTTGAGCTATCTACGCCACCGGTGCGCCTTTCGTAAACCTAAACTGATCGGCGTGGCCTATGATTTCCAGCGTGTGGAAGCTTTGCCGCACGAGCCGTGGGATGTGCCACTGGACGCAGTGCTGACCGATCGCAAACTATATCGTTTTAGAAGGTGACTATGCGCTATTGGTTGATGAAATCCGAACCCTCCGATGTCAGCATCGATGATTTGGCCAAGCTGCCCAATCAATCGGTGGCCTGGTATGGTGTGCGCAATTATCAGGCGCGCAATTTCATGCGCGATCAGATGAAAATGGGCGATAAAGTGTTGTTCTATCATTCGAACTGCGAAGTACCTGGCATTGCCGGCCTCGCCGTGGTGAGTACGCTTGCCTATCCAGATGAAACCCAGTTCAACCCGAAAAATCATTACTTCGACCCCAAGGCCACGCGCGAGACCCCGCGCTGGTTTAACGTCGATGTGAAGCTGGTGAAAAAAACCCGCCTGTTGTCGATCAAGGAAATGCGAGAGCATCCCGAATTGGCGAACATGCGCACGCTGCAAAAGGGTAATCGGCTCTCCATCACGCCGGTGGATCCCAAGGAGTGGGCTTTCATCGAGTCCATTTTGTAATGGGTTCCTTCAATGTTTGAATGGGCCGCTTACCTCGCGTTGGGCTTGGCGGCCGGTTTTGTCGCGGGGCTGTTGGGTGTGGGTGGCGGCCTGATCATCGTGCCGGTGTTGGCTTTTATTTTTACTGCGCACTACTTTCCCGAACAGTATGTGATGCACTTAGCACTCGGCACTTCGCTGGCGAGCATTATTTTTACTTCGATCTCCAGTCTGCGCGCGCACCATGCCCACGGCGCAGTGAACTGGAAAGTGTGGCGCGAAATCACGCCTGGCGTCGTCATCGGAACGCTACTGGGGAGCGTGCTGGCGGCCTACCTCTCAGCGCTATTTCTCAAAGTGTTTTTTGTCGTGTTCGTGTTTTATGTCGGCACGCAAATGCTACTGGACATCAAACCCAAACCCTCGCGCGAGTTACCGGGGCTGCCGGGCATGTTTGCTACCGGCAATGTGATCGGTGCGGTATCGAGTTTAGTCGGCATTGGCGGCGGCACCTTGTCCGTGCCGTTCATGACTTGGTGCAATATCAAATTGCATCAGGCTATCGGCACCTCGGCCGCCATCGGTCTGCCCATCGCGGTGGCGGGCGCGGTGGGGTATGTCGCGAATGGATTAGCGGTGAATAATCTTCCTGCGCATAGCCTGGGTTTTATTTATCTGCCGGCGCTAGGAGCGATTGTCGCGGCGAGTATCCTGACCGCCCCTTTGGGCGCTAAACTGGCACATCGGCTGCCGGTAAAAAAATTGAAAAAGATTTTTGCGTTGCTGCTCTATACCTTAGGCGTGCGAATGTTGATCAGTCTGTTCTAAAAAGGAGAAATCATGCGTTTCATTATTTTCTTGTCCTTGCTGTGTTCCCAGTTCGCTTTTGCCGGCGCGGATTACGCGCGCGAAAAAAAATGGGCGGATGAGGTTGTCCCGGGCATCGTGGTGGGCGATGCGGACTATCTGGAACTCAAGCAAGGGCATAAATTTCTAACGCTCTTGACCGAGGCTAAAGAGGCCAAAGTGGCGCTGGTTGTTGTCCATGGCATGGGGATACACCCCGACTGGGGTATGGTCGGCACGCTGCGCACCGAGCTCGCGGAAAAAGGTTACACCACACTCTCGGTACAAATGCCGGTGCAGGCAAATGATGCCAAGGCTGAACAATACGCCGCCACCTTTCCCGAAGCGGCAGACCGCATCGGCATGGCAGTCGATTTTCTGAAAGCCAAGGGCTATAAAAAAATCGCCATCGTGTCGCATAGCATGGGCTCGCGCATGAGCCGGGTGTATGTGGCGAAGCACCAAGATAAACTCGTTGCTTGGGCGTCGCTTGGCATCGGCGGCGGCGACACCTACAAGGGAATCAAAATCCCTGTGCTGGATCTCTATGGCGAGAACGATTTGCCACCCGTGCTGACGAATGTCAAAAAACGCATGGCATCACTCAAAGGCAACGCCGGTAGGAAACAGGTGAAGGTGCCGAAAGCCGATCATTTCTACAACAATCACGAAGCGGAAATGGTGAAGGCGGTAAAAGATTTTCTCGACGGAGTGAAGTAAGCTTGTCCGGGTTTTAGGCGTAGGTTTTGTGTTCTCTGCGCCGCCCGGGTTTTTTCTTGAGCACGACCACGCCCTTGACCGCATCGGGCCCGCTGATTTTTAGCGTGGGATAGGCGGGGTTGAGCGCCTTGAGAAACCATTCACCGTCGATGATCTGCAACTGACGGAAATAAAAATCCTCTTCGATTTTGGCCACGACAAATGAGCCGTCGTGCGCCAAGCCTTCCGGCTCGCACACGATGATGTCGCGGTGCTGAAACTCCGGCTCCATCACATCATCCAGCACCATCAGCGCGAACGGCTCGGCGTCATCGCAACTGCTGCTGGCCGGCAGTTCGGTTTGGATCGGGATGGTTTTGCGTTCAGTCATGATGTCAGCCTTAACCGGTAATACGCTTCAGTGCTTCCAAATATTTCTCAGTGGTTTTGGCGATTACTTCTGGCGGGAGTTTCGGCGCAGGCGGTTTTTTGTCCCACTTGATCGACTCCAGATAATCGCGCAGATATTGCTTGTCGAAGCTGGGCGGGTTGCTGCCCGGCTGATACTGATCCGCCGGCCAAAAGCGTGAGGAATCGGGCGTGAGCGCTTCGTCGATCAAATAGAGTTTGCCTGCATCGTCCAGGCCGAATTCGAATTTGGTATCGGCGATGATGATGCCCTTGGTCGCGGCGTAGTCGGCAGCGGTCTTGTACAAGCTAATCGCGGCGTCGCGTACTTGCTCAGCGAGCGGGCGGCCAATCAGTTCGGCAGCTTGCTCGAAGCTGATGTTTTCATCGTGCTGGCCGAGTGCGGCCTTGGTTGAGGGCGTGAACAGCGGTTGCGGCAGCTTGTCGGCTTCGCGCAAACCAGTGGGTAGCGGGATGCCGCACACGCTGCTGGTCTTCTGATAATCCTTCCATCCCGAACCGACCAGATAACCGCGCACGATGGCTTCGATCGGCAGCGCCTTGAGTTTTTTGACCACGATGGCGCGGCCGCGCACCTGCTCCGCTTCATCCGGCGCCACCACGGATTCCGGCGCATCGCCGGTGAGTTGATTGGGCAGAATCGATTTGAGTTTCTCGAACCAGAAATTCGACACCGTGGTGAGCACTTCGCCCTTGCGCGGAATCGGTTCATTCATAATGACGTCGAAGGCGGAGAGGCGATCGGTAGTGATGATCAATAGCCGCATGGCGTCCACATCATAAATGTCGCGCACTTTGCCGCGATGCAAGAGTTTTAGGCTTTTGATGTTGGATTGGAAAAGTGCTTGGGTCATACCATTCTCCATTGCTGAATTATTTGTCTTTTGCATCTCGAGTGGACTCTTCGTCTTCGCCATTGCCCGCATATGGGTAGCGGATATGGCCATAACGAATGGCCAACACTGCGATGGCCAGCATGAGCACTGCTCCGGTCACTGCAAGAATACGCAAGCCATCCATTTCCTTCATATCCAGGATCAAGTAGCGTGCCAAGGCAACCATGCCAATATAGAGCGGGAAGCGAACCGGTAACTTACCCGTGCCGTAATAAAGCCCTACCATCGTTAAAACTTCCAGGTAGATGAATAGCAGCAACAGATCGGCCAAGGTGACGCGCTGCACTTGCCACATCTGAAGCACTTCACTCGACATGGCAATGACGGTGGCGATCGCGATGACAAGCAGGCCAATGTGTTCGACCAGGGCCAGCAGCCATTGATTGAAGTTCTGAATAGGGTTTTTCATTAGTTATCTACCCGGTTTGATAGGCAATGCGACATTATAACTGGACTTGCAGTGTGCCTCTGCTATGCGCCGTGCAGGCGGCGCAGTAACGCTACATCCACAATGTTGCTGCCGTTGATCTGTCCGCTCAGCGCGCGGCAGGGCGCGTTCGGTTCGCCCAGATCGTTGAACACCGCGATGCTGCCGCTAAAGTCCTCACCTTGCGTATAGGTGCTCTGCGTGACCAGCACAGGCAGACCGGCGGCCACGGCCGAGCGCACGCCATTGCGTGAATCTTCCAGCGCGATGCAGTTGCTTGCTGGCAGGCTGAGTTTTTCCATGACCCAGGTATAGATATCGGGCGCTGGTTTCTTCGCGGGCACGATGTCGCCTGCGCCGATTACTTCGAAAGTGTCGGCAGGCAAATCCTTGAGCGTCGTAGCCAGCAGCGCATCGACGTTCTCCGGCGTGGTGGTAGTGGCGATGGCGACACGAATGCCATTGGCGCGCAGCTCGCGGATCAGGCGCAACACGCCGGGGCGCGGCGTGATCGTGCCTTGCTCCATGAAGCGTACATAGTGGCGGGTTTTGGCTTTGTGCAGTTCGGCGATCGTTGCGTCCGCATCCGGGCGCTGCAGGAAATCGGGCCGGTACTTGGCGCAGTAGGCGCGCATGCGCTCCTTGCCGCCGGTCACCGCGAGTAATTCACCATACATCGGAACGTCCCATTCCCAATCCAACCCGAATTCGCGAAAGGCGGCGTTGAAAGCGGGGCGGTGGCCGTCGCGCTCGGTTTCGGCGAGCGTGCCGTCCACGTCGAAAATCACTGCATCGAGCATGGTTGTTCCTTAGCGGTAAAAAGTCGAAAGAGCGTGATTTTCGCCGAAAACGCCGAAGGCCAAAAGCTATTTAGTGAGTGCGATGAATAGTTGCGGCAGGCGTTCCGGCAGGCGCTGGATATTGTCGATCACGGTGTACTGCTTGCCGAAGATATCGGCGACGTATTCATCCGCTTTCGGATCAAGGTTAATGCAGTAGGTGTAGATACCTTTTTGATCCAATTCCTTCACCGCTTGGCGCGCGTCTTCGATCAGCAGACGTTCGTCTTTGGTGTCCACATCGGACGGTTGGCCGTCGGTCAGAATCAGCATCAGTTTCTTGTCGGCTTTTTTCGCTTGTAGATAATGCGCGGCGTGGCGCATGGCCGCGCCCATTCGGGTGGAGTAGGCGGCTTGCATGGCGGCCAGGCGGCCTTTGACTTCATCGTCCCAGCATTCGCTATAGCCTTTGATGTGCAGGTAACGCACATCATGCCGGGTGTTGGAGTGGAAGCCGCCGATGGCGAAGGGGTCGCCCAGTTTATCCACCGCCCAGGCCAAGAGCGACACCGCTTCCTGGCTCAGCTCCAGTATGGTCTGATCCGAGCCCGAAGCTTTTTCATTCAGCGATTCGGACAAATCCAGTAGCAGCATGACGGCGATGTCGCGGCCGCTGGTCTTGTGGCTCATGTTGATGCGCGGGTCGGGCGTTGCGCCGCTTTTGAAATCGATCAGCGAGCGCAGCGCCACATCCAGATCCAGCTCGCTGCCCTCCTCTTGATAGCGGATACGCACTTTGTCTTGCGGCTTCAATAAATCCAGCATGCGTTTCAGGCGCTTGGCCAAGGCGGCATGCTTGATCAGCAGCTGGTCGATATGCGCGGGGTTGCCCTTGGGATGCAAGGCCTCGTAAACGCTGGCCCAATCCGGGCGGTAGGTCTGGCTGTTGCAATCCCATTCCGGATAATGGCGCGGCGGCAGGCCTTGGAGCTCTTCTTCCTCCAGCTCGATCTTGCGCTGATCGTCGAACATTTCTTCATCGTCGCTTTGCTCGTGGAAACGCCACATATGGCGGTTGTCGTCGCGGTAATCCACTTCGGTATTGTCGAAATATACCTTGGCGAACTGATCGCTTTGACGCCGCGTTTTGGCGACATAACTTAAAGCCAGGCTGGCGATTTCTTCGGTACTGGATTCGCCGTGTTCCATCACTTCGTGAAAGCGCTGGGTGAATTCCAGGAGCTGCGTATCTTGGTAGCCGTGCTGCGGGTCGAGCAGGGCGCGCGAGAGCATGGCTAAGCGGTGACGCAGACA
>JAUXTZ010000195.1 GCA_030681095.1 Burkholderiales bacterium | reverse complement strand
AATCGTTCATCCACGCCTTCGTAGCGCCCCGCCAAGAAAATTAATCCTGACTCAGCAGTCAATTCCATCACCACCTTGTGGTTCAGGGTTCGACCTTGCGGCGAAAGGTAGAGCACTTTCGGCCTGGCGACTCCTACTTGGCGCTGCGCGGCTTTGGCGGCTTCAAGCGCTTTTTCCAGCGGCTCCGCCAGCATCACCATCCCAGGTCCGCCGCCATACGGCCGGTCGTCCACGGTACGGTAGTTATCCGTTGTGAAATCGCGGGGATTCCACGTTTGCAATTCATACAGCCCTTGTTCCAAGGCGCGGCCGGTAATACCTTGCTTCGCCACCGCATCGAACATGGGCGGAAACAGGGTCACCACATCGAAGCGCGGTTTAATAATCCGCTCCCCAGACCACCTGGATCGTGCCACCTGGCAAATCCACCGCTTGGATCACTTGGCGCACGAAAGGGATCAAGCGTTCCCGTTCCCCGCTGACGACCAGCACGTCGTTCGCACCGGTTTCCAGCAAATTCTTGACTGTCCCTAAGGTCAGGCCTTCGGTATTCAGCACCGTCAGGCCGATCAAGTCAGACCAATAATATTCATCGCGGCGGGCTTTGGGCAATTCGCTGCGAGGAACGGCTACTTCCATTCCACGCAAGGTCAATGCCGCCTCGCGATCTTCAAATCCTTTGAGCTTCGCCACTACCTCGGTGCCCTGCGCTCGCGCTTCGAGCACCTCATAGGTTTGAAAGCTGCCGTTCTTGCCCAGCCACCAGCTTGCGTAGCCGGTCAGTCCCGTGTTCATTTCGGTATAGGGATGAACCTTGATCCAACCCTGGATGCCGAACGGGGCGGAAACATGCCCCATCGTAACCAATTGCTCAGGCGGCAGCGGCGTTGGCTCGCTTAAGCAGCTTGGCAACGGTGTCGGAAAGCTGCGCGCCTTGACCCTGCCAGAAAGACACGCGGTCTTTGGCGAGACGCAGGGATTCGGTGCCTTCAGGCGCCTTTGGATTATAGAAACCCACGCGCTCGATAAAATTACCATCGCGGCGGCTACGTGAATCCGTCACCACCACGCTATAAAAGGGGCGCTTCTTTGCGCCGCCGCGTGCAAGTCGAATGACTACCATGATTATTTGCCCAATAGGAATGCGGAAAAGCGCGGGATTTTACTGGAATTCCCGCTGCTAAGCAAGCCAAAAACCCGGATCGGGACTTCCTCGGCACAATTTCAGCCTAATTTTAAAATAACGTCAAAAATCAGATGGTTGTTTTATAGCGATGGGCGCGAGCAACCCTAAAACTTTAGCAAAATCTGCCGATACCTAAGCTATTCACTCTTTCGCCGTCCATGCGCAGCATTAATTAGGGATACGCCATGTTTTCTGCAATCCACCACTGGTTCCTCGGCCTCAGCATCCGCTGGAAGCTGCAATTAGGTTTTTTTGCCGTCACTATGCTTACCACCCTCTACAACCGCTGGATCGCCTCCAATGAGTTGCAGAAAATGATCCAGATCGCAGAGCAGGGAGGCGTGAGCGCATCGGTCACCCAGCAGCTACACAATGATTACACGGCTTTTCTGTATAACTCGATCTGGGAATCCGGCATCGAGTTTGCGCTGCAATTCATATTGATCGGCATTCTCGCCAGCCTATTCGTCAAACCGATTCAAACGCTCTGCACCGCGCTCAAGGCGGTGGAGCAAGGCGACTTGACACAAGAAGTGCCGAATCGCTCGCGTGATGAAATTGGCCTGCTCGAGCGCAGCTTCAACAACGTGCTGGCGAAGCTGAATAACATCCTGCGCAACATCGAAGGCAGCGGCCGGCAAATGAGCCAGTCGGTGCATCAAATTTCGGCGATTTCACGCGAGATCAGCGAGATCAGCAAGAACGAGCATCGGCGCTCAGAAGAAGTCACCGCCGCGACTGACCGTTTGTATCAAATCTCAGAATCGGCGCAGCAATTGGCCGATCAGGCGCAAGCGAATTCGCAGCGCACCGAACAGCATGCGCGTGACGGTTTGGCGACAGTACAAACCAATATCGCGGAAATGCAGCGCACTGTGGAGGAAGTCAACCGCGCCGAACACGAAATCGGCCAGCTCGGCGCGGCGGCGCAACAGATCCATACCATCATCGACGCGATTCACAATATCGCCGGGCAAACCAACCTGCTGGCGCTCAATGCCGCGATCGAAGCAGCCCGCGCGGGCGAGGCGGGACGCGGATTTGCCGTGGTGGCGGATGAAGTACGCAATTTGGCGGTGCGCACCACGGCCGCGACCAGCGAGATTACCCAAATCATTGCTACCCTCAACGATAAAATCACCCAAGTCACCGACACCATGGATCAGGTGGTTCAGGCCAGCCACGCAAACCAGGCGCGCGCCCAGGAAACGGCCACGGTTTTTGAGGTCATGGCGGGCGAAGTGACCCAGACCGCTGCTGTCAATCACGACATCTCCAAGGCGAGCCGAGAGCAAATTGAACAATTCGAACACCTGCGAGAAACTTTGGATAATTTATTCGCGACCCTGCAAGCAAACTCGGCCAAGGTCGAAGTCACCGCAAACATCGGCGACGATTTGCATAAAGTGGCACACGGGCTCAATCAGCTCATGACCGGATTCCGCTTCGAGCACTTCGCCGAAGGTGCTGAGCGGCGCGAAAACGAACAACGCAGTCACCCGCGCTTCGAGCAAAGCTTGCTGGTGCATGTGCTGCAAAATGAGGAAAAATCGGATGGCATTTCCAGCGATTTAAGCCTATCTGGCATGCAGTTACGCACGCATGAAAAGCTCAATCCGAAGCAAGCCCTGAAACTAGACATCCTCCTGCCACAAGAAAACCGTGACACCTACGAAAGGCAGCAACCGCTGCGGATGAACGGTCGGATAGCGCGCTACTGGAGCTCGGAGGACAACTACTATTACGGTATTGAATTCGTCGCCATCGCCGACTCCGAAAGAAAAAAACTCAAGCGTTGTTTCGACTTCTTCAACAAAAAAGCCGAATACGCTTGAGCGGGCGGTTATTAGCTACCGAAACACAACTTGCCTTGGAATGGGCCCCACTTGCCTATCACGTTATTAAAAGAATAGATGGTTCCTTTCGCATTTTGATACACGCCATCGCCACCCGTAACAATTAACTGCTCGGTCGCCGCGCCCGCGCCGATTACGCCCACATCTGCGGTAAAAATCCGGCCGCCGGGGAAAGAAATCACACTGCGCGCGGTAAACACGCGGCGTGTTTCTGGTAAGTTGAATTCATCCGTCGTCGCCACCAATCCACCTTCGTTCAGCACCGTCGGCGATTGGGCGACGCTGCCTGTGATCGGACCAATCATCGTCTCAAGCGTCAAGCCCGCATGCCCAGCGCCTTTCAGCAGGCCTGTCACCGCCACGCTAAAGCAGGTTCCCGGCGCTCCCAGGAAAGCCACCCCGAATACATGCTGCGAAACTTGGCAAGCCAGATCCGGCGTCAGCTTCACCCAACCCGCCATTGGAATGCATGTCTGCGCCTGCGCGCCGGTTATACCCGCGCTCAGCAACGCTAGGCACATGATCGATTGTTTCATCACTTCTCCTCGTTTGATTTGAATTTGAATAACGAACCAACACCCTTGAAGCAGGCGCGACAAACATGAAGCAATAATTGCGCCATTGTCATATCGGCCTGTCATAGCAGGCTGATGCCGATTTTCCAAAGATTTCAAACGAGACAAGTGTAAAAATATTCGACAAGCACAGCGCTAAATCATGCCAAGCGAAACGAGGTTTTTAAGCAATGGTATAGTGGGCTCATGTCAGAACACGCAGCAATCACCGCAATCCTGCTCGCCGGCGGCGCCGGGCGGCGCATGGGGGGCGAAGACAAAGGGCTGTTAAAGCTCAAGGACAAACCGCTAGTGGAATGGGTGCTGGCGCGGATACAACCGCAAGTGGATGAAATTCTGATCAGCGCCAATCGCAATCTCGATACCTATGTCACCTTCGGCTACCCGGTGTTGCCCGACAAAACTGAAGGCTTCGCCGGGCCCTTGGCCGGTATCGCACGCGGCTTACTCGATGCCAAGCACGAGTTCATCCTGTCGGCGCCATGCGACACACCGTTTCTGCCGGACGATCTCGTGGCGCGCTTGCAAACCGCGCTGGAACAAGGCAACGACGATATGGCCATCCCGGTGGTGGAAGGTAATCCGCAGTACGCTATTTGCCTGATGCGGCGTCGAGTCGGCGCCAATCTGGCGGTGTTTCTCGCCCAAGGTGGGCATCGCGTACAGGAATGGCAAGCAGGGTTGAAATGCGCTCAAGTCGATTTTAGCGACGCTGCGCCCTTCTTCGTCAATCTCAACCGGCCGGAGCAACTAACTGCGCTTGAAGAACGCCTCAAACGGGCGTAAGCACTTCGTCGATTAACTCAATCCAATGCGCAACCGGTTTTTGCGTACCGCTTTGCAGGTGCAGCAAGCAACCGATATTGGCGGTGACGATACGCTCAGGTTGATTCGTCTCTAAGGCTGTCACTTTATTTTTAAGCAGTTGACTCGATAGTTCGGGTTGCAAAATCGAATACGTTCCCGCCGCGCCACAGCATAAATGCCCATCGGGTGCGGACACGACTTCATAACCCGCGACCGTCAAAATCGCTTCCAGCACGCCGCTGATCTTCTGGCCATGCTGCAAGGTGCAGGGGGTGTGAACGGCGAGTTTTGCATTTCGCTTCTCCGGTTTTGCCTTGGCCAGCAGCTTCTGCAAGGCTGCTTTTTCTGCGACCAGAATCTCGCTCACATCCCGCGTCATCATCGATACACGCGCGGCTTTTTCTGCATACGCCGGATCGCGTTGGAGATAGTAGCCATAGTCGCGCACCGTGACGCCACAACCACTGGCGGTCATCACAATTGCTTCCGCACCCTGATCCAAATGCGGCGTCCACGCATCGATATTGCGCCGCATGTAATCCAGCGCTTCGTCGTGCGCATTCAGATGATAGGACAACGCGCCGCAACAACCCGCTTCGGGTGCGGTGATCAGACTGATACCGAGCCGATCCAACACGCGCGCGGCGGCACTATTGATTTGCGGCGCCATCGAAGGCTGCACGCAGCCTGCCAAAACCAACATCTTGCGTGCGTGGCGTGTCGCCGGCCACTCGCCTGCCGCAACCGGTGCGGGGACATTCGCTTTCAGTGTGGCGGGTAGCCACGGCCGGAACGCTTGGCCCAGCTTGAGAAGTGGTGCAAACAGAGATGGTGTGAGCAACATTGCGCGCAGCGCTTTGCGTTGTGCCAGCGCCAGCCAGCTACGCCCGATTTTCTTTTCCGCAATACCGCGGCCAATATCAATGAGCTTCCCGTACTGCACGCCGGAAGGGCAAGTGGTTTCGCACGCACGGCAAGTCAGGCAACGATCCAAATGCAGCAAGGTTTTCCCGGTCACCGTGCCGCCTTCGAGCATCTGTTTGATTAGATATATCCGGCCGCGTGGGCTATCGAGCTCGTTGCCTAAGAGTTGATAGGTCGGGCAAGTGGCCAGACAAAAACCGCAATGCACGCACGAACGCAATATCCGGTCCGCTTCGATACCTTCGGGCGTGTCTTTGATAAAGTCAGCAAGTTGCGTTTGCATGGTTAAAAGTC
>JAUXTZ010000125.1 GCA_030681095.1 Burkholderiales bacterium | reverse complement strand
GATTGAAGACATGATGCGGGAAATCGAAGAACTGAAAAAACGCGAAGGTGGCGGGGGTAAATAAGATTGCGGCTTAAGGAGAGCGTCTTTTTAACTTGATCTGGTATCAAGCATAGGAGCTCACTCGAAAAAGAGTCAGTGAAACGCCCAAGCCGCAAACGGCTCGATCTCATCTCGGTTGAGCAACATCAACTGATAGGCATTCGGGTTCATGGAGTGATCCCGGGTTGTATCCACGCTAAGGCGTTGCAGCACATAGCCGATCAGCGCGCGCCGCACGTTGATCTCGATCACCTCGCCGCTCGCACCATAATCCAGCAACAGGCTCTCGCGTTTGGGTGCGTCGAGATCGGCGTGGGGGCCGAGCTTCAAGCACACCATTTCCACCCAATCGTCGTCGAATTCAACATTGGACTCGGCTGGCTCGTTCAAGCAAGTCGCTTGGGTAAATCGCGATAATACGAAGTCTCTAAAATCATAAGTCGCATCCGAATACGCGCGCACATGCCAGCGAATGCCGGTGTCGACCAGGGCGTGGGGTTCGAGGATGCGTATTTCCTGGCTATCCCGATCCGACAGTGAGCGGTAGCTCACTTGCAGTTTTTTGTGGCCGCAGATGGCGCGGGTGATTTGCGCCAGGACTTGGGGGCTGGGCAGGCGGGCGGGCAGGGGGAGGGATGCCGTGCTTAGGCCGTAAATTGATTCCTCCCCATAAGGCCCGCCGGCGACCGCCAGGTTTGCCGCAATGATGGGCAGCACGGCGGCTGGGGAAAGGTCGGCGAAGACCTCACGGAAGCCGTCGCCCGGCACAAATCCGAACACGCTATGGTTGTAAATCAGGTTGCCGGGTACCAAATCGCCGTACAACTTAAGATCTTTGGTGGCTGCCGCATCTGAGATGCCGAAGGCCTTGGCCACGTCGCTGCGGGTCACAACCCCGCTGTAGTAGGCCATTATTTCAATATATTGCAGCCGTTGGCGCGTCGCCCATTTCACATCCAGCAGCATTTTCTCTTTAGAAACCATGGCTTGCTCCAAAAACTAGTGGCAATTGGATTATACATTTATAGTTTACTGTTACATAGTATAAATTACATAGGTAATAAAAAGTATTGACATTAGTAAATGTATAGCCTAAATTACACCCATGCCGCTTCACCGGCTGCAATCAACAGACCACATCGAGAGGATCAAAACATGGCAACCGTATCAGCAGATGACAAATTGAAGGCACTAACCGCCGCCCTGAGCCAGATTGAAAAACAATTTGGTAAAGGCTCCGTGATGCGCTTGGGCGATCATGCTGCATCGCAAGATATTCAAGTGGTGTCCACCGGTTCTTTGGGGCTGGACATCGCGCTGGGCATCGGCGGTCTGCCGCGCGGCCGGGTGGTGGAGATCTACGGTCCGGAATCATCCGGCAAAACCACGCTGACCCTGCAAGTGATCGCCGAAATGCAAAAACTGGGCGGCACCGCTGCCTTCATCGACGCCGAGCATGCGCTCGACCCATCGTATGCACAAAAGCTCGGTGTGAATGTGAATGATCTGCTGGTGTCGCAGCCCGATACCGGCGAACAAGCGCTGGAAATTGCCGACATGCTGGTGCGCTCCGGTTCGGTCGATGTGGTAGTGGTGGACTCCGTCGCCGCACTCACCCCCAAAGCCGAGATCGAAGGCGAGATGGGTGATTCACACATGGGTCTGCAAGCCCGCCTCATGTCGCAAGCGTTGCGCAAGCTCACCGCCAACATCAAACGCTCCAACACCCTGGTGATTTTCATCAACCAGATCCGTATGAAAATTGGCGTAATGTTCGGCAACCCCGAAACCACCACCGGTGGCAACGCGCTCAAGTTCTACGCCTCGGTGCGGCTCGACATTCGTCGCATCGGCGCCATCAAGCGCGGCGAGGAAGTGGTCGGTTCCGAGACCCGCGTTAAAGTGGTCAAAAACAAAGTCGCGCCGCCGTTCAAGCAAGCTGAATTCGATATCCTGTATGGCGAAGGAATTTCACGCGAAGGCGAGATCATCGAGTTAGGCGTTATTCATAAGATCGTGGATAAGTCCGGCGCCTGGTATGCCTACAACGGCGAGAAGATCGGCCAAGGAAAAGATAACTCGCGCGAATATCTGAAAGAGCATCCTGAAGTCGCCCAGGAAATTGAAGCCAAGATTCGCGCTGCGGTGGGTGTAAAGGGCAAGCCATCAACGCTCGAACCGGCTGAGATGGAAGAGGCATAATACTGATTTCATTATTCGCGAGGAGCGTGACATGAGCACAGCCAAGCAAGATGTAGCGCAATTATTGGCCAAACTACCAGAGGATTGCACTTTGGAAGATGTGCAGTACCACCTTTACGTGGTAGAGAAAATCCAGCGCGGGCTTGACCGGGCGGAAAAGGAGGGCGCTTTACCCCAGCAGGAAGCCGAGAAACGACTGGCGAAATGGCTCACAGAGTAGCCTGGTCGCCAGAGGCTTTAGAGGATTTGGAGGCGATCGCCGAGTTCATTGGCCGCGACTCGCGGTTTTATGCGCAGGCGGTTGTCTCCAAGGTTCTCGCCATCGGCGCGAGGCTCGTGGATTTTCCAGATGCGGGGCGCGTGGTTCCTGAAATGGGCGATGCGGCGATTCGCGAACGCTTCGTCTATAGCTATCGTGTGATTTAGCGCGTCGAGCAAGAGCGGGTGCTTGTTATCGCCGTGATTCATGGCAAGCGCTTGCTTGAGTTGAGCGACCGAATATCGCAGAAATCATGACAGATATACGCGAAGGTTCGTCATTACGCAGCCGTGCCCTAGCCCTGCTGGCCCGGCGCGAACACTCTCGCGCCGAGTTGCAACGCAAGCTCGCACCGCACACCGAAGATCCGCAGGAACTCATCGATCTACTGGATGACTTTACGCGTCGCGGTTGGCTATCCGATGTTCGTTTCGCCGAAGCGTTGGTGCATGACAAACAAGCCAAATTCGGTACGTCTCGGCTTGCCTATGAGCTGCGGGAACGGGGGGTTGAAGAATCCGTCATCCGCGATCAGCTCACAGAGTTAAAGGACACCGAACTCGAACGCGCACGTCAGGTATGGCAGTCAAAGTTCGGTGAATTTCCGGAAGATGCCAAAGCCCGCGCCAAGCAAATGCGCTTTCTACAAAGCCGGGGATTTAGCTTTGACGTGATCGGTAAAGTCCTGCGCGGCGCATCCGACGTCTGATTTCCCTGCATTTCCTGCATGAAGCCCCTCCATCGGCGAGCCGATTCACGCTATCATTATGTTTTTCCAGACATTAGGCCGCTTTTAGGAACCCGCAATGAAATCCAGTGAAATCCGCAAACGTTTTCTGACCTATTTCGAATCCAAGGGTCACACCATCGTCGCCTCTAGCCCCTTAGTGCCGGGCAACGATCCGACACTCCTTTTCACCAACGCGGGCATGGTGCAATTCAAAGATGCGTTCCTTGGCCGTGAAACCCGGCCTTATGTACGTGCGACCAGTTCCCAGCGCTGCGTGCGCGCCGGCGGCAAGCATAACGATCTGGAAAACGTCGGTTACACCGCGCGTCATCACACCTTCTTTGAAATGCTGGGTAACTTCAGCTTCGGTGATTATTTCAAGCGCAATGCGATTCAATTCGCGTGGGAATTCCTCACCGTAGAAATGAAAATCCCCGCCGATAAATTGTGGGTCACGGTCTATCACGAGGACGACGAAGCCGCCGATATTTGGCTGAACGAAATCGGTGTGCCGCCGGAGCGCTTGGCGCGCATCGGCGATAAGCCGGGCGCGGGCCAATATCAATCGGATAATTTCTGGTCGATGGGCGATACCGGCCCGTGCGGCCCGTGCACCGAACTTTTCTATGACCACGGCCCGGACGTGGCAGGCGGCCCACCGGGAACGCCGGAACAGGATGGCGATCGCTATATCGAGATTTGGAATCTGGTGTTCATGCAGTTCAACCGCGATGAAAACGGCGTGATGCATACACTGCCCAAACCCTCCGTTGACACCGGCATGGGTTTGGAGCGCATCTCGGCGGTGATGCAGCATGTGCATAGCAATTATGAAATCGATCTGTTCCAGGATTTGATTAAAGCTGCGGCCAAAGCTACCGGCGCCAAGGATCTCAAAAACAATTCGCTCAAAGTCATCGCGGATCACATTCGCGCGTGTTCCTTCCTGATTGTGGATGGCGTGATTCCGAGCAACGAAGGCCGCGGCTATGTACTGCGCCGCATTATTCGGCGTGCCTTGCGTCACGGTTATAAGCTGGAACAAAAGCAGCCGTTCTTTCATCTGCTGGTGGAAGATTTGGCCGAGGTGATGGGCAAGGCTTATCCCGAGTTGGTGGCGGCTAAAGAGCGTGTCGCGGCTGTACTCAAGCAAGAAGAAGAGAAATTCGCAGAGACGCTGGAGCATGGCATGAGCGTGCTGGATGGCGCGATGCGTGGCAGCGGCGGCGATCGGATTCTCGACGGCGAAACCGTGTTCCGCTTGTACGACACTTTCGGCTTCCCGCTCGATCTCACCGCCGACGTAGCGCGCGAGCGTGGTTTCAATGTAGATTTCGCCGGCTTCGAACACGCGATGCAAATGCAGCGCGAACGGGCGCGGGCCGCGAGCAAATTCCAAATCGGCGCGACGGTGAAATTCGAAGGCCAGGCCACTGAGTTTCACGGCTACGATGCGCTCGATTTTTCCGGCCGGGTGTTGGCGCTGTATAAAGAAGGCGCGCAAGTCTCATCAATCCAGGCGGGTGACGAAGCGGTGGTGGTATTGGATCGCACACCGTTTTATGCCGAATCTGGTGGCCAAGTGGGCGATCGCGGTGAATTGAATTCCACCGATGGCACTTTCCAAGTGGATGACACGCAAAAAATTCAAGCCGAAGTATTCGGCCACAAAGGCGTTCTAAAAATCGGCAAGCTGTCCGTGGGTGACGATGTGGAGGCGCATGTAGATCCGATTTCGCGTCACCGCTCGGCGTGGAACCACTCCGCGACCCACTTGCTGCATGCGGCCTTGCGTAAAGTGTTGGGCAAGCACGTCACGCAAAAAGGCTCGCTGGTCGATGCGCAGCGCACGCGCTTCGACTTCGCGCATTCGCAGCCGGTAACAGCGGAAGAGATTCAGAAAATCGAATCCTTGGTAAATGAAGCAATTCGTAGCAACTATCCAGTCGAAACACGGCGCATGAAATACGATCAAGCGATCAAGCACGGCGCCATGGCCTTGTTCGGCGAGAAATACGGCGACGAAGTGCGCGTGATAGGTATGGGTGATTTTTCCACCGAACTCTGTGGCGGCACGCATGTGAAGCGCTGCGGCGACATCGGTCTCTTCAAAATCGTCTCCGAAGGCGGCGTCGCGGCCGGCATTCGCCGCATCGAAGCGATGACCGGCGATGGTGCGCTGGATTTCATTCAGAAGCAGCAACAGACCTTGCTCGATGCAGCGAGTGCGCTCAAGGCCCAACCGCAAGAGATCAACCAGAAGATCGCGCAAATTCTCGACAACGTAAAAGCGTTGGAAAAAGAACTAGCGCGCATCAAATCCAAACTTGCTGCGGCTAAAGGCGACGATCTCACACAGAGCGCGGTGGAGGTGAATGGGGTGAAAGTCCTCGCTGCCGAAATTGACGGCGCAGATGCGAAAGCCTTGCGTGAAACGCTAGATAAACTAAAAGATAAACTCGGCTCCGCAGCGATCGTGCTAGCCTCACGTGAGGGCGGCAAAGTGACCCTGATCGCCGGTGTGACCGCTGATCTCACCGACAAAGTAAAAGCCGGTGAATTGGTGAATCACGTTGCCACCCAGTGCGGTGGCAAAGGCGGTGGCCGCGCCGATATGGCGCAGGCGGGCGGTACCTTGCCGGATAATTTACCGAAGGCCTTGGCAAGTGTGGCTTCGTTCGTGGCGGAGAAAGCGTAATATCGGGTGATTGAACGTTCTTTTTTTTAGAGGGCAAGTAATATGAAAAATAGACTCGCTGTCGCAATATGCTTTTCCTTGGCGCTCGTGAATAGTGCAATGTCGGCGCAAATCATCGTGGGCAACTTAGGCTTAGAGAAGCTTCCCCCTACGGATAGCCGAAAGGTGGTGGGAACCTGGAAGCTAAAAGAGATGACCTGCACCCGCAGCATCGAACAAGCGCACAGCCGCTATTTCATGGTTGCGCGCTGTGACGGGGGGCACGCGGACGATAAAGGTATATTGCTCGCCAAGCTCGGTGACAATCTGTATCAAAGCCAAGCGAATGGCTGGTCGTATGAAATTGCGGATACGGGCTTCCTGCAAATCCGCAATCGAAGCGGCGACGTAATCTTGAGCGGCGAACCGCATCCGCGCCTGTGGCCTTGATGCATAGCGCCCAAGGTGCTTTTGCGACGTTTCCCTAGCAGTTGCCTGGGCTTGACCCATATCAAGGCCAAATTTAACTTCATCGCGCAAACTGTCGCTGCCCTGTAAGCGCATCACACGATGATCACCATCCAAAATCCTGTCAAACCGCCGCATCCCTTCGCCTTATTCAATTTGGGCTTTCGGCCATTTTTCTTGTTGGCCGGCCTCTTTTCCATTGCGTCTATACTGCTTTGGGGCGGTATTTTTGTTTATGGCTGGCCGGCGCCGCGCCTGGCGTACGCGCTCAGTCAATGGCACGCGCATGAAATGATCTACGGTTATGCTGTGGCGGTGGTGGCTGGCTTTTTGCTCACTGCGGTGCGCAACTGGACCAATGTCCCCACCGTGATCGGGTGGCCGCTCGGCGGGTTGGCCGCGATGTGGCTGGCGGCGCGGGTGGTCGGGCTGGCGATGCCGCAACAGGTGTGGCTCATGGCCGTGCTGGATGGGGCATTTAACCTCTTGCTGTGCGCGGCCCTCGCGCAGCCGATTATCCGCGCAAAACAAAAACAGCAAATCGGCATCCTTATAATAATGGCTTTGCTAACGCTGGGGAATGCGCTGTTTTATTTGGGTGCGCTGGGTTATCTCGAGCAGGGCGTCGTGTGGGGCTTGTACGCCGGTTTGTATCTGATCATCTCGCTCATCTTCGTCATGGCGCGGCGCGTGGTGCCGTTCTTCATCGAGCGCGGCGTGGGCTATGAGGTGGTGTTGCAAAATCGGGCGTGGGTGGACCGCTCCAGTATATTTTTGTTGCTGCTGTTTTTGATTTCAGAAGTGTTTTTGCGCTGGGCGGGCATCGCTGCTTTGCTGGCGGCGCTGCTGGTCGTGGTGCATGGGGTGCGTTTGTATGGTTGGCATACGCCAGGCATTTGGCGCAAACCATTATTGTGGGTGCTGTTCGTCGGCTATGCGGCTGCGGTGTTTGGTTTTCTGCTCAAGGCATTGACGCCGCTCATGGGGCTGTCGCCCTCTCTCGCCGTGCATGCATTTGCAGTGGGCGGGATCGGCATGATGACTGTGGGCATGATGGCGCGGGTTGCCTTGGGGCATACCGGACGTAGCATTCAAGAGCCGATTAAAGGCTTGCCTCTGGTTTTCTTCTTGCTCGCGGCGGCGTTCATCGCGCGGGTGTTGTTACCGCTGGCTGTCCCAACGAACTACCTGGTGTGGCTAGCGTTTGCGCAAGTATTTTGGATCAGTGCCTACGCGCTGTTTCTCTTTATATACCTTCCCATTCTGATCAAGCCTCGCGTCGACGGCATGCCGGGTTAAGACTCTGTTTCATAGTCTTGGTTGAGGGCGTGGTAGCAATGAGCTATTGACGGGTTTTTAGGCTGCACCTAAAACAACGCCTATCCGCAACAAACAGGAGTCGACATGGCAAATTTAATCGCGACCCGGTACTGGATTGGCGCGCTCAGCTTGTTTTTTCTCGCCGTGCCTGACGATGCGCGCTATGTCGCAAGAAGAAGGTGTTGTGCATTAACATTCACTCTTTCGTTTCACTGAGACTGCTCACCCAACGAATCGCCGCCATTTGCGCTTCGTTCAACATGGCGACATCTAACCCGGGCAGCGTATTCAACTTTTCCGACACCGCCTCAAAATCACCTTTCTCAAGCGACTCGATGAGCTTCAGTAACTGGCCTAGCGGCCCAGTGCGCTCAATCAAGGCAAGCTTCACATCTTCATGCAAACTAAGTTTGGCCATGACATCGACCATCGGCATCGACAGCAAGGTGTCGAGCAAAGAAAACGAACCGGTAATGAAAGCGCGCTCTTGCATGGCGGTATCTGGGTTATTCATGCATCGGCAAAGTATCTCTAACATCTTGGCGCGTGTCGCGGCGAGCTGCATCAAGGGGTTGGAGGTTTGCCCCTTGTCATTGATGGTGTAGAGCAGCAGTTGTAGCCAACGTTGCAGTTGGCGCCGCCCAATCACGATAATGGCTTTGGCGAGCGAGTCAACTTTATGGTTTGTACCACTGCCAACGGAATTCACCATTTTCAGTAGGTTGTAGGTGAGGTTGGAATCCCCTTTGATGGCACCCTCTAAATCTTCGCTGGAGGCATCGTCCAATACGAGGCTGAGTAGCTTAAATAAAGCGATGGTCGAAGGTTCGGCCCGTTTGCCGGTGAGGATAACGGGCTTGGCAAAATAATAGCCTTGGAAGAAATGAAACCCGAGTTGCTTGCAGTGCTCAAATTGTTCACGCGTTTCGACTTTTTCAGCGAGCAACTTCGCGGGATACTCGCGGAGTTTGCGTGAAGTTTTTGTCAGCTCATCCGAACTGAGCTGCATCAAATCGACTTTGATTACATCGACGATTGGCAGTAAGTGCTCGTACTGTGCTTGCATGATGGCAAAATCATCGAGTGCCAGCGAGAACCCATGTTGTTTCAGCTTGTGGCACTGATCTAAAATCATGGGGGTGATTTCGATGGTCTCGAGTAATTCAATCACGATCTGGCCCGTGGGCAATAGCTTGATCATGTCGCTCATCAAAAATTCGGCGCTGACATTGATAAAGCCGCGTTCATTGCCCAGCACGGATTGCACGCCCATCTCATTGAAGAGCGAGATGATCACGCTGGCCGTGGCATTTAGTTCATTTTCAATTTGCGCGAAATTTTGTTGTCCGCTGCGAAACAGTAATTCATACGCCACGATACTTTGGTTGCGGTCCAGAATCGGTTGGCGCGCGAGGAAGATGTCTCCGGCTGTGGTCATATAGCCTACGGTTTCTTTGGTTTTTGGGAGGTGCTTGCTACGGTATCATTGAAGCTGGCGATGCAGTTCTTGAGATTTTCCGCCACGCTTTTCTTGTCTTTCACCACGCAATCCGAGGTGTTCATCCCCGATTCTTCCTCTGGTTGCGGGGCCGGTCCGTGACCAACGATTGCAAAAGCCGGATCGATCTTTTTCTCGGGTTTGACTGGGACGGGCTCGGTTGGGGTAGATAGGGGTGGCGGTACGGGCGGCTTCACAGCTACGACCTGCTTTTGCTCAAGCATTTTCTTCGCCGCTTTTAGCTCAGCTTGCAGCCGCTCTTTTTCATGTGTGGCGTGCATCATGAGCACGACCACCCACGAGACGAGCCCTACTACGGCTAGGCTTAATGCGGGGATCCATATCCATTTATTGCGCAGTCGAATTAAGAGCCGCTTCAGCCGGCTGGGCGGTGGCGCTTCTTCTTCACCCTCCGCCGCTTTTGTCTCCGATCTGACCTTGGCTTTGTCGATGACTAGCGTTTTGTCGTTGGCATCGGCTTCGGTTTCTTCAGACTTGCGGCGGAAGCTAAGCGATTGCTTCAGTCGCGCAAAAACACCTGGCTTGGGTTCGGGTACTTCCGGCTCTTCCGGCTCGTCTGTGGCACGGGTTTTTTTCTTAGGCTTCATCTCCACAACGTCATCGGGACTGGGCTCAGCCTCGGTTTCGGCCGCTTTGCTTCGGAAGCTAAGCCATCGCTTCAGGCGCGAGAAAAAATTCGGCTTGGATTCGGGGACTTCCGGCTCTTCTGGCTCGTCTGTGGCGCGGGTTTTTTTCTTAAGCGGCTTCTCCACAACGTCTTCGGGATTGGATTCAGCCGCGGTTTCGACCGCTTTGCTTCGGAAGCTAAGCCATTGCTTCAGTCGTGTGAACAAACTTGGCGGGGTTTGGGGAATTTCTGGCGCTTCGGGCGTTTCTGTGGCACGGATCCTTTTCTTCGGTTCCCTCGCCACGTCGCTAGCGGGCTTCGCTTCTTCCACGGTATCTGCGGTCGCTTCGATCTTGCGGCGGCGAAAGGTGAATAAGCTTTTCAGCCGCGCCAGTACGCCTGGCTTGACCACTGGCGCTTCTGAGGCAGGTTCCGCATCATCGACGGCTGCGCGACGCTTGGGCTTGGGTTCGGCCTCGGGCTCTGCCTCGGATTGCGGGCCTGCTTCAGCCGCGCGTTTGCGCCAAAAGGCCAACTTGGCCAGCCACACCTTGAGTTTTTTATGAAATTGGGTCAATCGACGATCCTGTACCGATGGCGGCCATGAATGGGCCACCTTTTATATCGGCAGAATCAGGACGAAGTTGAAGGGGGAAAAGCGATCTGGATCAGGGTATTAAACGTTGCCCTTGCCCATTACCATGTACTGCGTGGATTTCGCGAAATCCAGCATGCGCTGGATCGAGATCACGGCTTTCTGGCGCACCGCTTCGTCGATGTGAATTTCATTCGCGCCGGTTTCCAATACTTGGGCGAGTTTGTCCAGGGTGTTCATTTCCATCCATGGGCAGTGCGCGCAGCTCTTGCATGTAGCGCCGACGCCGCCGGTGGGGGCTTCGAGGAAGGTTTTGCCGGGTGCTACTTCGTGCATTTTGTGGAAAATACCGTTGTCGGTAGCGACGATGAAAGTCGGGTTGGGCAAGGTTTTGGCCGCCTTGATCAGCGCGGAGGTGGACCCGACCACATCGGCTAGTGCAATCACGCCGGCGGGGGATTCGGGATGCACCAGCACCGCCGCTTCGGGGTGGGCTGCCTTCATATCGGCGAGCAGCTTGGCTTTGAATTCGTTGTGCACGATGCAAGCGCCTTGCCAGATCAGCATGTCGGCGCCGGTGACTTGCTGCACATAGTGCCCGAGGTGTTTGTCCGGCGCCCAGAGGATTTTTTTACCCTGCTTATGCAAATGCTCCACGACCTTTACCGCGATGGAAGAAGTGACGACCCAATCCGCGCGCGCCTTTACCGCCGCGCTGGTGTTGGAGTACACCACCACGGTACGCTCGGGATGCGCGTCGCAAAATTCAGCGAAGGCATCAGCCGGGCAGTCTTCATCCAGCGAGCAGGTGGCGGCCGAATCGAGCATCAGCACGCGCTTTTCCGGGTTGAGGATTTTTGCAGTTTCGCCCATGAAACGCACGCCAGCCACGATCAAAGTCTTGGCTGCATGTTCATGCCCGAAGCGCGCCATGTCGAGCGAGTCGGATACATAGCCACCGGTCTCATCCGCCAGCTCCTGCAACTCGGGTGCTACGTAGTAATGCGCCACCAGTACTGCATTTTGCGCGACCAGCATGCGCTTGATATGCGCGATGAGCTGGCTGCGATCAGTACGCGGCGTCTGCGCTGCGGAGGAGAGGGGGGTAATCGAGAATGCTTGCTGTTGCATGATCGCCTCGCTAACGAATAATTTCGACCCGGCCGGGTCGTTTGGTGCGGAAGAGTTGCGCGGGACGGTGGCTGCCGTTGCGCCGTTCATTGCCGGTGGCTTCGATCAGATTGCGCGCGACAATCCATTTGCGGAAGTTGCGCTTATCCATCGGCTCGGAGCGAATGGTTTCGTACACATCTTGCAGTTCGCTCAGCGTGAATTGCTTGGGTAAAAATTGGAATGCGATGGTGGAGTAATCGAGCTTGGCCACCAAACGCTCGTGCGCCTGCTCGGCGATCTCGCGGTGGTCGAACGCCAGCGCCGGTAATTCATCATAGGCAAACCAGCCGGCATCGGTAGCGTCGGATGCGGGTTGCAAGGTCAGGCGATCGGATGGAATCAAGGCGTAATACGCCACCGAAATCACGCGCTCGCGCGGGTCGCGATCGTGCTTGCCGAAGGTGTAGAGCTGCTCCAGATACACGTTCTTGATGCCGGTTTCTTCTTCCAACTCGCGCTTGGCGCAATCGGCCAGATCCTCGTTCATATTCAAGAAGCCACCAGGCAAAGCCCAGCCGCCCTGGAATGGCGGGTTGCGCCGCCGGATCAGGAGCAATTGCAGCTTCTCCTCGCGGATAGTGAAAATCACAATATCCGTGGTGACCGCTGGATGCGGGTGCCAATAAGAAAACTGTTTTGTCTGTGTGGGCATAAGTGTACCTGTGACACTAACAATAGTGTCGGTGTAACACTAAGTCAAGCAAATATTTTCTGGAAATAGTCCGACTCATTTGCTATGATTTTAAATCATGAATAACCGTTTCATATAGTGAAATTATTAAGCTAAGCGAGGACAGTATGAATCAGCCTATTTCCCTACCCGAGTTAGACCAAATCCCAGCCTTTTGCGAGGGCATTCAATATTTTTCCGAATCCTTGCCGGATCTAGACCGCTTGGGCGACGCCCCAGTACTGTCGGCTTCAAACGCGGCGATTGCCGATCCCAGCGACGAAAAAGCGGTGTATCAAACCTTGCTCGCCGCCGATGCCTTGCGCTATCTCACACTGCAAGTGACCGCCGCCAAATCCTCCGGTCATCCCGGCGGATTTGCGTCCGGCGCCGAAGCCTATGCCGCGATGGTGATGCTGGGGCACACTAATATCGTGACCGAAGTGGGCCATCATGCGCCGGGCTTTTACAGCGCGATGTTCATGGATACTTCGCTGGAAGAAATGGGCATCAAAACCGTATCAGATATGCGCGCGCGCTTTCGCGAAACGCACGGTTTGCTCGGCCATCTGTCGGGCGCGATTCCCGGCTTGCTCGCACCGGCCGGTCCGCTGGGTCAAGGTGAGCACTTTGCCATGGCGGGCGCTTTGCTCTATCCGGATAAATTATTCCCAGTGACCATCGGCGACGGTGGTTTGGGCGAGCCTTATATCATGAGCGCGTTCCAGCACTTCAACACCGCTTATCCCAAGGCCACTAATTTCCTGCCGATTCTGTTGTGGAACGGTTATTCGCAAGAGCACCACTCGATGGTTTCCACTTGGGATAACGAGCGCATGCTGGACTACTGGCACGCGCATGGTTTTCAGCATGTGTATCTGATTAACGCGAAAGATTTCGACGACGCGAATCAGCCTGGTGAATACGTAGATAGCACGAAATTCTCCTGGGAGCGGCGCATGGCGTTCACTGGCTTCTTGCTCAAGGCGGCGAGTGTGGCTGCAGAGCATGCACTGAACGGCGAGATGACCGCGATCATCGTCAAGCAATTGAAAGGCTCGGGCGTGCACGCCACCGGGGCCAAGTCGCATAACTTGTACGCACATCACACTTTAGAGAGCGAAGATGTGATCAGCGGCCTGCAGCGCCGCGCCTTGCCGCCGCGCGCCTGGCGCTTGGTACGCGAGAATTTCCGTCACGCCGGCGGCGGCCCGGCCGCTAAAACCGTGGTGACTGAATTCGAGCGCCCCTTGCCGGATCTGGGCCAACTGCCGCTGACCGAATTCGAGCCGGGAAAGGAAAATAAAATCCCGACCACCGCCTTCGGCGAAATTGTCGCCGCCGTGGGCAAGCGCGATAAAAGCTTCATCGTCACCAATGCGGATGGCAACGAAGCTTCCAGCATGGCCAATATCAACAAAGCGCTGACCATTCGTCATCCCACGGTGGACAACTTGTATTTCCAAGGGCCGAGCGGACAGGTGTACGAGCCGCTGAATGAAGATGCCTGCGCCGGCCTCGCGGTGGGTGTAGCGCTGTTCGGCGGCCGTTCCTTGTGGGCCTCGTATGAATCATTCGCCATCAACGGCTTGCCGATCTGGCAAACGGTAACGCAAGCGATGGCCGAGTTGCGCCACAAGACGCCGAGCGCGATCACGCTGTTTACCGCCGGCGCGTTGGAGCAGGGCCGCAACGGTTGGACGCATCAGCGCCCGGAGATCGAAGCCTACTTCGCCGCGATGATGCGCAACGGCAATGTGTATCCGCTGTTCCCGGTCGATGCGAATATGATTCAAGTCGCCTACGATTGGGCCTTGGGACAATCTAATAAAGGCATCGTGATTACCGCTTCCAAAACCCCGCTGCCGGTGCGCACCACCTTGAAACAAGCGCGCCAAGCGATTGAGGAAGGCGCGATCGTGCTGCACGAGACAAAGGCTAAAGCGGGCAGCAGTTGCCGCGTGGTATTCGCCGTCACCGGCGACCTGGTGCTGTTGCCGGTATTCGAAGCCGCGCAGCAACTCGAAGCACAAGGCGTGGGCGTGCGCATCGTCGCCATCGTCAATCCGCGCCGCCTGTACCGCCCCAGTGATGTGGCGTGGAATACTTGTTCCGAGCCGGATGGCAAGTTCATGTCGCGCGCGCAATTCGATAAGCTGTTCCACGGCGATGTGTTGCTCGGCGTGACCGGCGGCCCAAGCGCGATGCTGGAGCCGCTTATGCTGCGCAGCGCAGTGCCGACGCGGGATGTGTTCTGCTGGAAACGCGGCGAAACCACGGCCAGCCCGAACCAATTGTTCGACTTCAATGCCATGAACGCGCAAGCGATGGCGGATCGGGCGCTGGAATTGTTGGGGTAATACAGCGTAGGGGTCGGGCATGCCTCGCCCCTACCGTTTTGGCGGTAAACAATTATGCAACCTAAAATCATAGTTCTCGACGACGACCCTACTGGCTCGCAGACGGTGCATGGCTGTCTGCTGCTCACGCGCTGGGATGTGGCCACACTCAAACTCGGGTTGGATGATGCATCCCCTTTGATGTTCGTGCTGACCAATACGCGCGGCATGGGGGCGACAGAGGCGGCGACGGTTACGCGTGAGGTTTGCCACAATTTGAAACAAGCACTCGCCGGTTTTGATCGGCCTGTCCTGTATGTCTCTCGTTCCGATTCCACGCTGCGCGGTCATTACCCGGTGGAGACGGATGTGATGACCGAGGAGTTGGGGCCGTTCGATGCGCATTTCCTGATTCCGGCTTTCTTCGAGGGCGGGCGAGTCACGGTACACAGCACGCATTACCTGCGCACGGGGGATAAGGTGGTGCCGGTACATGAAACGGAGTTCGCACGCGATTCGGTGTTTGGCTACCGCCACAGTTATCTGCCCAAGTATGTCGAGGAAAAAACCCGAGGGCGGATTCAGGCCGACGAGGTGGTGCGCTTTCCCCTGGAGGAAATTCGCACCGGCAGCTTCGATAAGCTGATGAACCTGAGTGATAACGCCTGTTGCGTGGTGGATGCCGAGAACCAGGATGATTTGAACCGCTTCGCCGACGAACTACTGAGTGCTGCCGAGCACGGCAAGCGCTTCTTGTTCCGCAGCGCCGCGAGCCTGCTTACCGCACTGGCCAAGCTACCGCCGCAGCCGATTCCGGCGGAGCGCATGTGCGAATATGTGAAGCAGGGACACCCCGGCGTGGTCGTGGTCGGCTCCCATGTGAAAAAGACCACGGAGCAATTGGCCGAGCTGCTCAAGCAGCCGGGGGTGGCAGCGGTAGAGGTGGACGTAAATCTGCTGCCGGAAAAGCTTTCCGAACTGCTGGATCAAATCATCGGCCAAGTGGAGACAGCCCATGCCCAAGGATTGACGCCGGTGGTGTTCACTTCACGCGTTGAGCGCCAGTTCACGGACAGGCAGATGCGCTTGCGTTTCGGCGAGCAAGTCTCTGGCTTCCTGATGAGTGTGGTGCACGCGCTGCCCAAGACCATCGGCTTCATCATCAGCAAGGGCGGCATCACCTCCAACGATATGTTGTCCTTAGGCCTGGCGATTTCCGCCGCGCGCATCGTCGGCCAGATTCATCCCGGCTGCTCCGTAGTGCTGACACCGCAGGATCATCCGCGCTTGCCGGATATTCCGGTGGTGATTTTTCCCGGTAATGTGGGCGATGAGACCGCCTTGGCGACGGTGTACAATCGGCTGAAATCTTAGCTTTTTTTGTGTCTAAATCGCAGACGCCTTCCGTGGAAAAAAACAAACTCGCCAATCAGTTGCGCGCTTTCCTGCCGGATGAATCGGTGTTGATCGAGATTGAAGATCAAAAACCGTATGAGTCGGATGGACTGACGGCCTATCGCAAGCTGCCCCTGTTAACCGTGATCCCGGAAACCGAAGCACAGGTGCAAGCGATTCTGCGCACCTGCCATGCGGCAGGCGTGCCGGTGGTGGCGCGTGGTTCCGGCACGGGGCTATCGGGCGGCGCGCTGCCCTTGGAAAACGGCGTACTGCTGTCGCTGGCTAAATTTTCCCGCATCCTGCACCTCGATCCGCTGGGGCGCACGGCGCGGGTGCAGCCTGGGGTGCGCAATCTCGCCATCTCCGAAGCGGCCGCACCGCACCGCCTCTACTACGCGCCCGATCCCTCGAGCCAGATCATTTGCTCCATCGGCGGTAACGTGGCGGAAAATTCCGGCGGTGTGCATTGCTTGAAGTATGGCCTGACCGTGAACAATATTCTTGCCTTGCGCGTGGTGACGATGGAAGGCGAAATACTGGAGCTCGGCTCTACCGCACTGGATAGCGCCGGCTATGATTTACTCGCGTTGATGACCGGTTCGGAGGGCATGCTCGGAGTGATTACCGAAGTGATAGTGAAGCTCCTGCCCACGCCCGAGCGTGCGCAAGTGCTCATGGCCGGTTTCGACGATATCGAAAAAGCTGGCGCCGCCGTGGCCGCGATTATTTCTGCCGGCATCATCCCTGCCGGGCTGGAGATGATGGATAAGCTGGCGATTCAAGCGGCAGAAGATTTTGTGCATGCCGGCTACCCGCTGCAGGCGGCGGCGATTTTGCTGTGCGAGTTGGATGGCGCCAATGAAGAAGTGTCGGAAGAGATCAAACGCGTGCACGATATTTTGCAAAGCAGCGGTGCGACCAGTCTGCGCACGGCCAGTGATGATGCCGAGCGCTTGAAACTATGGGCCGGGCGCAAGGCCGCGTTTCCCGCCGTGGGCCGGCTGGCACCCGATTACTACTGCATGGACGGCACCATTCCGCGCAAGCGCTTGGCAGAGGTGCTGGCGCGCATCCGTGATTATTCCCAACACTATGGCTTGCGCGTGGCGAATGTATTCCATGCTGGCGACGGCAATTTGCATCCGCTGATTTTGTACGATGCCAACAAGCCGGGTGAGATGGCGCGCGCCGAAGCCTTCGGCGCCAAGATTCTCGAGCTTTCGGTCGAAGTGGGCGGCACCATCACCGGTGAGCATGGGGTGGGCGTGGAGAAAATCGACCAGATGTGCGTGCAATTTCAGCCGAAGGAATTGACATTGTTTCATGCGCTAAAAGCGGCGTGGGACGAGCAAGGTTTGCTCAACCCCGGCAAAGCCGTGCCGACCCTGCATCGCTGCGCGGAGTATGGCGCGATGCATGTGCATCAGGGCCAGGTGAAGTTTCCGGGCATACCACGGTTTTGATGGTGGATACGATCCTAGATCAATTCACCGAAGCTATTCGCTACGCCATTGCGCGCCGGCGGCCGGTACGCATTCGCGGTTCGGGCTCGAAGGATTTTTACGGTGGTGCGCCGCAAGGTGAGGTGCTCGACACCACTGCCTATCGAGGCATCATTGATTACGCGCCGGAGGAGCTGGTGATCACCGCGCGCGCCGGCACGCCACTGGCGGAGATTGAAGCGGCGCTGGCCGCGCATGGACAGATGGTGCCGTTCGAGCCACCGCATTTCGGTCCGCGTGCCACCCTCGGCGGTTGCGTCGCCGCTGGGCTGTCTGGCCCGCGCCGGGCAAGCTTAGGCGCGGTGCGCGATTTCGTCTTGGGGGTGCAAATCATGGATGGCAACGCCGATCCATTACGCTTTGGCGGCCAAGTGATGAAGAATGTGGCGGGGTATGACGTGTCGCGCCTCATGGCGGGGTCGTTCGGCACACTGGGATTGATTCTGGAAGTGTCACTCAAAGTGTTGCCGCGACCCAAGGCCGAAGCGACGGTGCAGTTCGAGTGCGACGAAGCGCAGGCTTTGCAGAAAATGAATCGATGGGCAGGCGAGCCGCTGCCGATTTCCGCGACGTGCTATCACGATCAGGTGCTGACGCTGCGCTTATCCGGTGCGGAAACGGCAGTGCAAGCGGCACACGCCAAGCTCGGTGGCCAAGCGTTGGCGGCGGGGGAAGAATTTTGGCGCGGGATTCGGGAGCAGAGCGCGAATTTCTTCCGTGGTAATGCACCGCTATGGCGCCTGTCGCTGCCATCCACCGCGGCGCTCGACTTACCCGGAAAACAGCTGATCGAATGGGGTGGGGCACTGCGCTGGGTGTTTAGCGAGGCCGAGGCGGGGGTGATACGTGCGGCAGCGGAACAGGTGCATGGCCAGGGGACAATGTTCCGCGGCACGACCAAGCCGCAATCGGTGTTTCATCCCTTACCCAAGCCGTTGATGGCGGTGCACCGGCGCATGAAGCGCGCATTCGATCCGCATGGTATCTTCAAC
>JAUXTZ010000193.1 GCA_030681095.1 Burkholderiales bacterium | reverse complement strand
CTGACTTGGCTACTGCGAGCAAACTGCTCGGCCACACAGAGCAGGAAATTACAAAAAAGGTTTATCGGCGGATCGGTGAGACAGTGAAACCGACTAAATAGGGAGTTGGATGGCAGCATGCTGTATACGAAAAAAAACGACCCAATTGGGCCGTTTTTTAATTCTGGCGGAGGCGGTGAGATTCGAACTCACGGAAGAGTTTCCCCTTCGCTGGTTTTCAAGACCAGTCCATTAAACCGCTCTGGCACACCTCCAAAATCGCTAGGTTGCGGAGATCACCCCTAAACTTGCGGAGAAGAACACTCGTAACCCATTGTGAAATATATACAGCACTAGCAGTGACAACGGTTTTCAAGACCGGTGCAATCGACCACTCTGCCACGCTTCCTGTTATTTCTAATACTGCTGCGATTCGCTGGTTTTAGCTCCGACTAACCTGCTTCGCAGGTAAGTCTCGCAAGCGCAAGCTTAAGCGTGCGCCAAGACCAGTGCCTTAAACCGCTCGGCCACGCCTCCATTACCCTTTGTCCTTGGTGGTTTTAGCGCTTGTCGCTGCTAAGTGCCACCAAAATCAACGAGCTACATAATAACCCGCTTAGTAAAATGAAACCAATGGGCTATTGAAACTTTCACCTAGCTTAGGTAGTCTTACCTACAGTTTTTGCTAACCCAAGGAGGGATTCATGCAACCGCAAAATCAATATCAATTTGGCGCCACCACTGCCGGTGGCCAAGTCATTACCTCGGATTCGCAGAAGGTGTTGCGTAACACTTATATGCTGCTTGCCATGACCCTGCTTTTCAGCGCGGCGATGACCGGCGTCTCCATGGCGCTGGCCGTACCCTATGGCGTGAGCTTGGTTTCTAGTATTGTCGCGCTCGGTCTGCTCTGGTTTGTGATGCCGCGCACAGCAAATTCCAGCGCTGGGATTATTACCGTATTTGCCATTACGGGTTTGCTCGGCTTTGGCCTGGGTCCGGTGATTACTCACTACCTAAGCTTTTCCAATGGCTCGCAAATCGTCATGCTCGCGCTGGGTATTACCGGCGTCGCTTTTGCCGGTCTGTCAGGTTATGCCCTGGTTTCGCGGCGTGACTTCAGCTTTATGCGCAGCTTCCTGATGATCGGCGTGTTGATCGCCTTCGTTGCCGGCATCGTATCCCTGGTTGCGGCAATGGCAGGCTACCCCATGCCGGCGCTGGCGCTTACGGTCTCGGCCATGTTTGCTTTCCTCATGTGCGGCATGATTCTGTGGCAAACCGGCGAAATCATTAACGGTGGTGAAACCAACTATGTCCTGGCCACCGTGAGCTTATACGTTTCGATCTACAATTTATTCACCAGCCTGCTGCACCTGCTCGGCGCTTTCATGGGCGAACGCGACTAAACAGTAATAGAAACAACTTTAAACGGGGCGGCTTGACCGCCCCGTTTTATTTTCAGCGCTCAAACAGCGCGATCGACTCCACATGCGCCGTATGCGGAAACATATTGGCGATGCCCGCACTCGCTAGCCGATAACCTTTGGTATGTACTAGGACATTCGCATCACGCGCCAAGGTCGCCGGGTTGCAGGAGATATACACAATGCGCTGCGGCAATTCGCCTGCGAGCGCCTTGACCAGCTCGGCCGCACCATCGCGTGGCGGATCGATCAGTAATTTATCGAAGCGCCCCCACGCGGCAAACGATTCTTCCGTCACTTCGAACAAATTCGCGGTTTGAAAATGCGTGCGCTGGCTCAAGCCGTTGTGCGCGCTATTGGCCGCCGCGCGTGCGACCAGCGACGCGCTGCCTTCGAAGCCCACGACCTCGGCACCGCGGCGCGCAATCGGTAAGGTGAAGTTACCCAGGCCGCAAAACAAATCCGCGATGCGTTCATTCGGCTGCGGGTCGAGCAATCCCAGCGCACGCCGCACCAGAACTTGGTTCACGAACGGGTTCACCTGCGTAAAATCGATGGGGGAAAACGGCATTTCAATCGCGAATTCAGGCAAGCGGTAACACAAGGCGGGGCTATTCAGCGGATAAAATGGATGCACCGTATCCGGCCCCTTCGATTGCAGCCACCACTGGATGGTGTATTGATCGGCAAAGGTGCGCAGGGCGTCTTCATCGGTAGGGGACAGGGGCTCCATGACGCGCAGCACCAGCACATCCACATCGTCGCTCAAGGCGATTTCGATTTGCGGGATGCGATCCGGCTGCGACAGTCGCCCGATCAATTCCCGCAGCGGATCGATCAAGCGCGACATGCGCGGCGGCATCACTTCGCATTGGTGCATGTCGGCGATGAAACTGCTCTTGCGCTCATGAAAACCGACCAGCACGCCACCCTTCTTCTCCACATGCCGCGCCGATAGGCGCGCCCGATGACGATAGCCCCAGCTCGGGCCGTGGATCGGCGCGAGCAGTTGCGCGGGTTTAACACGGCCGATGTGCCACAGATTGTTTTCCAGGATACGTTGCTTCGCCGCGACCTGGGCCGAGGCCTCCATGTGTTGCAGGCTGCATCCGCCGCACACGCCGTAATGCGGGCAGCGCGGTTGAACGCGGGTGAAGCTTTCGCGCAGAAGTCGCGTCATCTGCGCGAAAGCGAAGGTCGGCTTTTTGCGATAGATCGAATACTCGACTTGCTCGCCGGGCAGCGCGCCCTCGATGAATAGCGTCTTGTCATCATAGTGGGCGACACCGCGGCCTTCGTGATCGAGCGACTCGATTATCACAGGGGTCACCGGCATCATGCGCTCCGCGCCAAACAGCGCGCTTCGATCGCGTGCAAGCCTTGCGCCAAGGGCGTGGCCGCGAGCAACCCGCCCAGCAGCACGCCGCCGGTATTAGCGGCCATGTCGAGCACTTCATACGCACGATCGGGGGTCAGGCTCTGCAAAAATTCCAGCCCCACGCCCAGCGCAACGAACGCGAACACCAATCCCCAGCGTCGCGCGGTGCCGGTATACAACTGACAGAACCACAACATCAGCCACCCGTAGGCGAGAAAATGCGACAGCTTGTCGCGCTGTTCGAAAGACAGCGGATCGGGCGGGTTGGGCATGAGCGAGAGAATGATCACGAGTGCGATCCACAGTCCGCCCAAGGCGAGCCAGGTGCGGTGATAACGCAGCCTCATGCCCAGGCCGCCAGAAATTCCTGCCAATGCGGCAAATCCAATGTGGTCAATTGCGTGCGCACGATCTCGCATTCCTGGCGATAGCGCTCGGGCGTGAATTGTCCGCGCAATAATTGGAAGCGCAGATACAGCAGGTAAGTATTCACCGCATCGGTTTCGCAATAATCGCGGATAGCCTCTGTTTCCCCACGCCGATAGGCGGGCCACACTTGCGCGCCATCCATGCCGAGCTTGCCGGGGAAGCCGACCAACTTGGATAAGTCATCCAAGCCCACATTGGCGCGCGGCTGGTACAGCGCCAACAAATCCATCAGATCCAAATGTCGCGAGTGGTAGCGGCTGAGGTAATTATTCCATTTGAAATCGCGGTCATCCTCGCCCATATCCCAATAGCGCGGCGCGCTGATGCCATGCACCATGGCCCGGTAGTGCAGCGCCGGCAGATCGAAGCCGCCGCCGTTCCAGGACACCAGTTGCGGTGTGTATTTCTCGATGCCATCGAAAAAGCGCTGCACATTCGCTGCCTCATCCTCGCCGGATAAGGACCAGACGCGGAAGCCTTCGTCCGAACGCAACGCGCAAGAAATCACCAGCACCCGATGCACATGATGTTGTAGAAAATCGCTGCCGGTCGCCACCCGCCGGCGCTGAAAGGCGATTTCTGCCACTTGCTCGGCGGGCGTATCCGGCGGCAGCGCATACAGCTTGGCCAACCCCGCCGTATCCGGAATGGTTTCGATATCGAACGCGAGTACAGGGATCATAAATTAACCCGTTTGTAATATTCTTGACACGCCTAATAAATAGGCGAAAAATTCATTTGGAATAGGATGCCAGATTTAATTTCAACCCAGGAAGCGAGGGATAGCATGCAAAGCACACTGGAGCAGCGGTTTCCTCATATCGCGGCCAAGCTGACAGAAGTATGGCGCGATGGCAACCAAGCCACGGAATATCTCAATACCTTGCTGTTCAAGGAATCTGCCCGCGCCGAACGCCAGGGATTTACCGACGACACGTGGCTCGAACTGACCTTGTTAAATGAGGTATTACGCCTGGAATACCCCCCGCTCATCTCATCCACCGCCACCGATGTCTGGGCGCAAGCGGCGGATGCCTCCCCCCTTACTTCTTAACCCACGCCCCGCCCGCGTTCTGCACCCACCAACCGCTAGCGGCTTTGTCGATCCAGCGCTGAGCAAACGTCGAGCGCACTTCCGCTTCCCATTCCGGATGGCCGTTGGCGCGGGCAATTTCCCGGTACAAGCTAGCACGGTCGCGGTTTTCGTCCGCCACCAAACCGTTCACGCTTTGGCGCGCGGCTAATGGCACTGAACTCGCATCGCGTAGCGCGACATTACCATCGCGCGTCAACCCCACCGCCCCGCTCGCATAATGCGCCGCCAACTGGCCATGGCGCGCTTGCATCGTATTTTTTAACGCGGCGATGGCCGGGGTGTTGATTTCCAGATCGGCCGCCGCCAAGGCGGCGCTGGCGAAGGCAAGCATGCCGATAAAGCATAAACTCATCCACTTGTTCATTTCGCCTCTCCTTTAATTTCCGCCGCCGGGGTAGCCGGTTTGGCTTCCTGCTTCAATTGCCAGACTTCATCGATAATCTTGTCCGCCGCCTTTTCTGCCGCAGCGGCGGGAAAATAAATATTGATCGTCACGCAACCGGCCAGCAACAGTCCGATTGCCCCGATACTTCCCCATAAATTTGCTATGCCGCGTTTTTGCATATTGTTCCTCATTGCACGATTGGTTTCCCACCCTGGGTGGCGCGCTGGATGCGCGCCAGCAATTCGTCCCAGCCCACGCGGCGATTGTAGCCGATCACCGACAAGGCCGGTATCCCGCCGCCTTTCACGATCAAATAACCCTGCGGGACATCTTCGATCCCCGCCATCTCGCACACACCGCGTTCCAGCCGGCAAGACAAGCCGATCCGCTCGTAGCCGAATTGATCGAAGAAACGTAAAAAGCTTCTCTGCAGCGCCGCCGCCCCACCCGCACCGCCGAGCGACGTAATATTTTCCACCGCACGCTGCGAAATTTTACGCGGGTAATCGCCCGGACTGCTCGCCACCTTCGCATCGAATTTGACCGGGCGCCAGCCGAATAATTCCAAGGCATTGACCGACACGTCCAAACGGCCTTGCATATTGCCGAAGGAGAACGTTCGCGTCAGCAAATCCAAATCCAAGTTGCGCATATCGATATTGGCATAGACATGCGGCGTCGGGCTGAGGAGATCAGTCGCGCGCAGATCTTTCACCACCACGGCGCCGTCAAACACTTTAAACAACAACGCGCCGCCTACCGTCAACGACTGCCGCGCGTAATGCACCTGCGGGATGACCGCCGACAATGTGCCGTGCATCGCCGGCAGTTGCAACGCCTGCGACAAACGCTGCATGGAGATTGGCTGCAATGCAGCACTTAAGGTCCAGCGCCAATCGTTATTTTCACGCTGCGCTTCCACCCCTTCCATCGTGAGCGCGCCATCCAAAATGGGCAGCGTGAGCGGCGCCATCGAAATCCGGTCCGGCGCCAGTGTGGCGCGGATGCTAAATGCGCCCAGCGGCAGCTTACCCACTTCGCCGCTCGATACATGGATGCGGTTCTCCCGCGCTTGGTTTTGCTGCCAAGCCAAACTCGCATCAATGCCCGCTAATCCGAACACTTTCTCTTCATGTTTCAGCCCGCCTTGACGTATCACCAGCGTCGCTTCGTCCAAAGCGCCTTGCTTGATGCTAGCGGCGCCGTCCCCTACCCCACTCAGCACCAGCTTGCTTAACACGCCATCCTGCGCCCAAGGTTTCACAAAAGTGCGGTAGAGCGGATCCAATGCCATAGACTTGGCTGTCACTTGCAAATGCTCGATGCGGCCCGCAGCGCGATTCCATGCGCCGCTCAACTGCGCCGTGCCGATGCCGGTCCATTCCAATTGCGCTTGATCGACCACCGCTTGCGCTTCCCCCCACGACCCTTGCGCCGATAAGCGGCGCTCGCCGGGCGCAAAATAAAACGGTTGCCAGAAAACTTCGCCCTCGCGCCAGGCAGCCGCCATATTCCAGCGCCACGCGCCCGCACGCACGCCTTGCAGCGTTAGGGTGCCGGCCAGCTTCTCGCCAGCGCGGGTGCCCGCCGCATCGCTGAATGCGCCATTGCGCAGGGTGGCCGAGACATCGAGCTTGCCCTTGTCACCTATTTCCAGTTTGCCCGTCAGATCCAGCACGCCTTGACTAAAACGCACACTTTGCTCGGGCAGCCACGGATTCAAACGCGCGGCCTTACCGTTCTTCACCTCCCAGCTCGCAGCAAGATTCCCGCCGCGCCAGATCAACTGCGCCTGCCAGCGTTCGGCGGATCCCGGAAACAAGGTGAGCGCAAGGCTGCGCGCGCCGGGACGATATTGAAAGGTCAGCGGGAATTTTTCGCCAACATCCAGTGTGCCGCGCCGGCACTCGATCAGATCGCGCTCGACACGCGCATCCGGACAGTGGAGTGCGAGCTTGCGCCACTCGCGGCCTTGCAGCGTCGCTTGGGCAATGGTGATCTCCAGCTTAGACGGAGCGGAAAGCGTGAGCTGCACCGAAATCCCGCGCAGGCTGAATGAGGGCGCAACCATGTCGTCGATGCTGAGCCGCAGTTCCTGCGCGGATGCGCTGAGGCAGAAAACGAGCGTGAAAAAACCGCCGAAAAAGCGCACGCGCTTAAGCGGGAAATACGCCGGTGGAGAGATACCGATCGCCACGATCGCACACGATGGAAACGATGACAGCATGCTGTACTTGCGCCGACACTTTGAGCGCCGCAGCGAGCGCGCCACCGGAAGAGATGCCGGCGAAAATACCTTCTTCGCGCGCCAAACGACGCGTCATTTCCTCTGCCTCGGCCTGGTTCACATACAGCAGCCGGTCCACGCGCTGGGGGTCGTAGATTTTGGGTAGATAGGCTTCCGGCCATTTGCGGATGCCGGGGATTTGCGAGCCTTCCTCCGGCTGCACGCCGATGACTTGGATGGCGGGATTTTTTTCCTTGAGAAAGCGCGAGCAGCCCATGATGGTGCCGGTGGTGCCCATGCTGGAAACGAAGTGCGTAACTTGCCCGGCAGTGTCGCGCCAAATCTCGGGGCCGGTGCCCTCGTAATGCGCTTGCGGATTATCCTGATTGCCAAATTGGTCGAGGATGCGGCCACGGCCCTCGGCCTGCATCCGGTTCGCAGTATCGATGGCTTCTTCCATGCTGCCTGCCTGGGAGGTGAGCACAATGTCCGCGCCGAAGGCGCGCATGACTTGGCGCCGCTCCACGCTCATGTGCTCCGGCATCACCAAGATCATGCGGTAGCCGCGCATCGCCGCCGCCATCGCCAGTGCGATGCCGGTGTTGCCGCTGGTCGCTTCGATCAGCGTGTCGCCCGGCTGGATCTCGCCACGCGCCTCGGCATGCTGAATCATGAACAGCGCCGGCCGATCTTTCACCGAGCCGGCGGGGTTATTGCCTTCCAGCTTCACCAATACGGTGTTGCTGGTCTCACCCGGCAGGCGCTTGAGTTTGACCAGCGGCGTGTTGCCGACGACTTGCTCGATGGTTTTATACATGGACTTTATTCGCCGTCCAAAGATTGCGACGAACCGCTTTGGTAGAGATGATCGCACTCGCCCACTACGCCCGCCATGGTGATGGCGTTCTTGCCATGCGCCTTGGCATGTTTGAGCGCGCGCCAGGCGCGGGCATACAGTTCTTCGCGTTGCTCGCCGGAGAGATAGATCGCCACGCCGAAACTCGCGGTCGCCGGTTCCAGCACCGGCAGCATGATCTGGCCTTCCAATTCCATGCGCAGCCGTTCGGCCACGATCAGGGCGCCCATTTCGTTGGTCTCGGGCAACAGGATGGCGAACTCCTGACCGCCATAGCGCACCGCCACATCGATCGCGCGCACCGCTTGCATGACCACGGTGGCGACATGTTTCAGCACTTCATCGCCTACCTCGCGCCCGTAGTCGGCGTTGATTTTGGTAAACCCATCCATATCCATCAACAGCAATGCCAGCGGTCGGCGCGAACGCTCCCAACGCTTGATTTCCTCTTCCATGCGCTGATCGAGGATGACGCGGTTGGCAAGCCCAGTCGTCGGGTCTTGGCGCTTTAATTCAGTCATTTCCTCCAAGGCCGACTGCAAAGCGTGATTGCGCTTCGAGAGCTGGCGCCGCACATCATCCAGCTCCTTTTTCAGCTTGCCGATTTCGTCATTCATTTGTTCGAAAGCGGAAATATCCATTTCCGCCGCGATAAACAACATCTGATTCATGCGATACACGCGGCCGGAGAAGGCGCGCCGCGCACCTTCCGGTGCACCGAGCGTGAGCAAGCCGTGATAAATCAGGCCATCCGCCTGGGGCGGACTGTGACACAGCAAATTGAAACTGGGTTCAATGAAATTGGAGGTGGAGAAGCCTTCGGTGATGCCGGCCAAGGTCATCAGAAAACCCTCGTTCGCTTCCACGATGCGGCCATCGTCGGCAATCAACGCGACCGCGATGGCACGAAAGTCCTTGAGCCAAGCCGGTACGATGGCAAACGGGGAAGCGTTCAATTTTTGTTAGCCGGGAATACGTCCATAGACATCATCGAAGCGCACGATGTCATCTTCTTCCAAATACGGACCGCTTTGGATTTCGATGATTTGTAGCGCCACCTTGCCCGGATTTTCCAGGCGGTGGCGATTGGTTTTGGGAATATAAGTGGATTGATTTTCTTCCAGGTAGATATCCTGCTCGCCGTTGGTGATGCGCGCGGTGCCGTCGATCAC
>JAUXTZ010000085.1 GCA_030681095.1 Burkholderiales bacterium | reverse complement strand
CCCTCAACCGTGAGCGCGCCTGAACCGACTGTGATCGCATTTGCATTTATTTCCAGCCCACCCGTGCCTAGGCTTTTGCCGGGCGCGGTCACGAAGCTGCGCCCCTTTGGATTTTCCAAGGTAACCGGGTTCTGCAAGGTAAACGAAGCGACATTGAATTTCGCTGTATCGCCAGCCGCACCGTAACCGGCGATACCGGCTGCATCGACCACCAGATCTAGGCCGGTGTTGTCGATCAGAGCCTGCGGCTTGCCATCTGCGTCATTAAAAGGTTTGTACACATCGAGCGTGCTGTAACTGCGCATCACCAGGCGACTGATTTGAGAGAGATTAGCAAGATCGTCCTTGCCAAATTGGAAACCGCTCACCGCGCCGGCATCACCCAAGCTGATGCGCGGTGCGCCGATATTGAGACTGCCGCCCTGCTCGATAGCCAAGGTGCCGGCTAAGGTGTTTAAGCGTGTTGCATCCAGCGCGACGGCCTTGCCTTTGAGCGTGCCATACACGCTCAAATCACCCTTGGCGGGAGCGGCGGGCACGCCACTGCGGCTTATCTCCCGATCTACGGTGGCGACGCGCAATAGCGCGCCTTCGCCTTTGAGTAGCAGCGGCCCTTGTTGCGCGCCCTCGGCACCACTCGCTTCCACGTAGGCATTCGCCTCTACCTTCACCTCAGTGGTAGCTACCGCGATGATTTCGGGTGCGATCAATTTGTTGGCGGCATCGTTGGCGAATGTCACATCGTTGGCCGAGGTCGTGATCTCCACGCCATCCTTCACGGTTGCACGCGTTCCGCCTAACAGCAAACTCTCCGCGCCCAAAGCCGAGAGCTTGGCCGCTTCGAGTTGCAGCACACTTTTCAACGAAGAGTCGCTCTTCGACACCACTCGGATCGAAGGCGCATCGATATCGACCAGAGCGCCACCAGCACCCGCCTGCGCCTTGAATATACCGTTCAGCACAAGGCTGTTTGTCGCGGAGAGCACAAGCTGTCCGGCATCTTGCGGCAGGCGCGGGATCGGTTTGAATTGGCTCGCGGCTTTCGCCGCGAAGTATTGGTTAGCCGAAGTGACCTGGTACTCGGCAGGCGCGCGCGAGAAGGTATCCGTCGAATAAAATACGCTGCCCGGCGTGACCTGATAGCTGCCCCAAGCAGCGCTGCGAGTGCCGGTATCCAATACGGTACGGAAACCTGAAACGACAGAAGAGCCGTCAATCTGTGCGGTGCTTTGGCCTGGGAGCACGGCTGCCGAACCTGAAACAGGCTTCACCATGAAGGCGCCCGGCAATAAGGCGTAACGTGCGGGAAGCAGGGTGTACACGCCTGCGGCCAAACTCCCGGATTTATCCAAATACACCGCGTCACCCATGCGCAGCTTGGGATCCACATTCTGGCGATACGTAAAATCGTACGGCGCATACTCGCCGCCAAAGCCCGGCAAAACGGCATATACCCCTGGGTCGCCCAGCACATCCTTCGTGCCGCCGATTCCCGGAATCCACTCGTAGGCGAACAGATCGCCGCCACCGGAGATATCCACCGTGGCGCCTGTTTGCGTATCCACCGTCGGTGCTTTGAGTACGATGCGTTTTTCCGGTGGCAAATCGATGCCACCTGCGCCACCACTAGTCGCTGGCGCCTCCCAACCGGACACCCCTGTCGTGCCATAAGGGATCGGCAATCCTTCGGTGCTGGTTGACACCAAGCTCTTATCGGCAAGCACGATCGCTTCCTTTGCCGTGAGCGTGATCGATCCCACTGGTGCTTTCAGTACACCTGGTGCTTTCAGTGTGGCGACGCCTTTGGCGTCATACGTTTTCAACTCTTTGAGCTCGATCCGGTCTGCATTCAGCGCTAGCCGCCCACCGGCGGAGAACACCGGTACCGGCGACTCGCCCGAGCTTGCAACTGTAATCGTGCCTGTGATCGAAGCTCCGGGCAGGTCTTCACCCGTGACGGTGAAGGAAAGACCGGTATTGCTCGCCGGATAAATCTGCCGCGCGACCAGTTCCAAATCCGCAGGCGTCGTCACACCCGCACTATCACCGGAAAGACTACTCGATCCATAACCACGAATATCAAGTCGGCTTTTAAGCGCTACCGTGCTGGCGCCGCTCACCCCAATGCCGCCTCCGAAGGAACCATTGAGGTCGATCCAGTCGGCAATAAACTCGATGCGATTGCTGCCACGCACAAGATAGCTAGTGTCGAAAATATTCGACTCCGGCCGACGCCCAAGATTGATGTACTTAGCCTTGAGTGTCGCGTCGCCGCTGCCGGTCAAAGCGATGATCGGTGCTTGCAGCGACAAGGCCGCCGCCAAGCTCAGATTCAAGCCACCTTCCAACTCGATACGATCCTTGGAAGTGGTGCTGCTGGTGCGCGCTAAGGCAGCGGTCATGCTCAAGCGATCAAATCCGCCCTGCACGACTTGATCCGCGCCGAGCCAGCCTAGACCGTTGTAACTGGCCAGCGGAATGGATGCGCCACGCTTCAACAGCGGCACAAGATTCGAGCGTGTCTTGGAAAGCACAAAGCGGCGATCATCCGTGGGATAGATATTAGGCGCCAGCGTCTCGCTCCCGTTTAGTGCGACGCGCAACTCGCCGCCTGCCGCGCCAGCGCCGCCAGCCGCCGCAAGTAAATCGCCCTCGGCCAGCAAGCCTTCACGCGCCGCGAGCGAAATCAATCCGCCGGAACCCGCCAACATCACCCGTTGATAGCCCGTTGCAGTACGCAAGTCGGTCGGCCCTGCCACACCGGATACATCCAGAACGCTGCCCTGCTCCAAAAACAGATAACTACGCCCGGCGCTGATATCGATGCTGCCGCCTTCAAACAGTTCGCCCGCGATCAGCCCATTATTAGTGGGACGGGTGCGGTAATACCCCTGCGCCAAAATGCGGGCGCTGGGCCCCAACCACAAGCTCTGAGTGTCGTCGAACGGCAGGTCAAGCCCGCCGCCGATCTTCAGTTTGATGGCGCCACCGGGTGCAATGAGTGAACCATCGATCCACAAATCGTCGCCCGCCGTCAAAGCAATACTGCCGCCCGGATCGGTCTGAATCGTCGCACCGGTTTCCACATAGAGACTGCCGATCGTACTGCTACCGGCTGGCGCGGCAAGATCAATACTGGCAGCCCGCCGCTGATATTCAGGCAGCAGCACCGTCTGGGCGATACTCGATAAAGCGGCGCCGCTGGGGATCGCGCCGTAGCCGGCACGCGGCTCATAGTTCAAGGCGCGCGGCAGGATGGTGGAATTGGCCGCCACCACGACTTGCGACCCTGCGGCTGTGGAAGAAACTTTGTATTGGGTAAACCCGCCGTTCTGGAAGAAATTTTCTGGTAACCACAGCACGCTGGAACTATTTGGGTTAACCCCGCCGATCTGCACGTTCTGACTGGTCTTCAAGTTCAATTCACGCTTGCGGTTATCGAAGGCATAAGCGCGCAATTCTCCATCGCGCTTGAGTTCTGAAAAGTCCAGCGAAATCGAGGCTGTCTTGCTTGCGTCACCGGTAATCAATGTGCGGTCGGCCGTACGCCACGCGCCGGAGGAAACGTCGATAACGGCGCCTGCCCCAATGGTTAATAGCGAAGCACCTTCGATCGCGACCTGGCCGCCATCCTGGGCAATGGGTGCAGTGAGCGCGCCCGGCACGCCCGGCGTATCGTTGGTCCACAGTCCGGCTGCCGACACAGTCACGCCCGGCGCAATATTGATAGAGCCATCTCCAGACGGGACGAGATTGCCACCGGTACTTGCTGCCGTGCCCTCGATCTTCAAAGTGATGCTGCCCGAAGGCGCGGTGATGCCTTTGGCGATCTGCATTTGATTGCCGTGGAACTCCACGCTGCCGCCTGGCGCAACGGCAAGCGGTGCATCGACATCAATGCGGCCATTGCTGTAAACCAAAAGCCGCGAGAAGCCTTGGTTCAAGAGTTTTGCATCCATCTCAAATTGCTGTGCGAATTTCGCCGGCAAAGTGCTGGTCTCTATAAAGTCAGGCGACAACACCGCTGCGCCGTTGACGAATTTCACCCCAGGCGCAATAAAGTCGTTGCCGGAGGCCGGCAGTGCGCCGATCTGCAACAGCGCCCCCAGCGGGCGTTTCGCCAGCTCGCGCTGGTAGGGACCGATGACAGTGTTGCCTTTTAAATCACCGTCCAGCGCCAGCGCGCGGGCCTCTACCGTCACTGAACCCGCGTTCTTACCCTCGACGTAGCCTTGTTCCTTACGCGTGACTTCAATATGGCCATCGTAGGGTCGATCCGGCGTCGCCACAGAAA
>JAUXTZ010000084.1 GCA_030681095.1 Burkholderiales bacterium | reverse complement strand
TCAGCAAGCTGGCGTGAGGAATCGCGCCCGCTAGCGCGGGGTATTCCTGCGATTATAGGGGGCGGGGTGCGCCGCACCGGCTTGGATGGCCGGCGCGGTCAATCCGGGTAAGAGAAGCTCAAAACGCGTGCTCGTGTCGGAAAACACCCTTGTCTGTCCGCCGTGAGCCCCTACGATAGAGCGGGTGATGGCAAGCCCCAGCCCCGCGCCTTCGCTGGTGCGTTGGCGCGATGAATCGACCCGATAAAAGCGGTCGAAGATACGCGCCAGATGTTCCGCCGGAATCGGTTCCCCCGGGTTTTCCACCATGACCGACACGCAGCCGTTTGCGGCGGGGCCGATAGCGACGGATACCGTGCCGCCTCGCGGCGTATGGCGAATCGCGTTGGATAAGAGGTTGCTCAGTGCCCGTTGCAGCATGAGTCGGTCGCCTAATACCTTGCCTTCTCCCCGCATGGCAAGCCCAATGCCTTGGTGCTCGGCCAGGGCTTCGTAGAACGCGAACAGGCCTTCAACTTCCTGCCTAAGATCGACCGGCTCGCGCGAGGGAATGATGAGGCCGTTGTCGGCCTTCGCCAGGAACAGCATGTCGGCGATCATGGTCGCCAAGCGCTGATATTCTTCCAGATTCGAGTAGAGAATTTCCCGATATTCCTCGGCGTCGCGCGCTTTCGAGAGGGCAACTTGCGTTTGCGTCATGAGATTGCTAACGGGCGTGCGCAGCTCATGGGCGATATCGGAGGAAAAATCCGACAGCCGCCGAAAGGAATCTTCCAACCGGGAAAGCATGTCGTTGAAAGAATGCGCGAGGTCATTCAGTTCAACGGGCACGGACTCGATGGGCAGACGTGCATTCAGGTGTTCGGCCGACATATTTTTGGCAACTTGTGCGATGTCGTGCAGCGGCGCTAAGCCGCGCCGTGCCGTGAACCACGCGAGCAAGCTTGTTAGCAGAATGGCGCAGCCAACCGCTACCCAAATGGCCCATCGGATCGAGTGCGCGAAACGCTGATGCACGGCGATATTTATCGCGAGCGCGACGGTGTAGGGGGGCGCACCTGGCATGGCGGAAGGCAAGCGAACCGCCACACCGCGGTAATCGTCACCTCGATCGTTCCATGTGCGCAACGAAGTTCGCGTGATTTTCTCCGAGTCCATGGCCGTGGCCAACACCGTTTCGGGAAAGCGCGCGCTGCCCGTGGCGAACACGAGCTTGCCTTGGGTGGTGACATGAGCCGACAAGGCATGGTGGCCCACCAGGGCGTCGGTGAGCCGGCCCGGCAGGGTATCGTGCGCCGCCATGCTGCGTGTTTCACCAATGGCGTGGGCAATGAGTTCAAGTTTGCCACCGAGTTCGTCCACATCCATTTCTTTGAAGTGATTGTTCATCTCCCATGCGACAAAGCCGCCGACACAAATGATGGTTGCTGCGGATGCGAGCGCGAACAGGGAGGTAAGGCGAAGCGTGATGGATGGCTGTCGCCTCATTGATCCGGAACCTCCAACACATAGCCCATACCGCGCACGGTGCGGATCAGCTTGGGTTCGAAGTCGTCGTCCACTTTGGCGCGCAGGCGCCGCATGGCGACCTCGATCACATTGGTGTCGCTGTCAAAATTCATGTCCCACACTTGAGATGCGATGAGCGAACGCGGGAGCACTTCGCCCTTCCTGCGTAGCAGCAATTCCAACAGGGAAAATTCCTTGGCCGTCAGATCGATTTTCTTGCCACTGCGGCTAACCCGCCGGCGCAGAAGATTCAGCTCCAGGTCGGCTGCGAAAAGCACCTCTGGCTCTTTGCTCTTGCCGCCGCGCCGCAGCAGCGTGCGCACGCGGGCGAGCAGTTCGGCGAAGGCGAAAGGTTTGATCAAATAATCATCCGCGCCGAGCTCCAGGCCTTTGACCCGATCTTCCACTCCATCGCGTGCAGTGAGCATGAGCACCGGCATTTCCTTGCCTGCGCTGCGGATGTTTTGTAGCACACGCCAGCCGTCGAGCGTTGGCAGCATGACATCCAGAATCACCAGCTCGTAAGGCTCACTCAGGGCCATGTGCATGCCGTCCAACCCGTCGCGTAGGAGATCGACGACGAAGCCAGCCTCCGTGAGCCCTTGCTTCAGATAGCTTCCGGTCTTGGGTTCATCTTCGATGATGAGAATTTTCACTTTGAATCCGCTCCTGCGCAGTGAGTGGCTCTTATTGTCTGCTTCGAGACTGCGCGATTTGATAGATTACAAACTTGTAAGCGGCCTGTCAGCTTTTGGTCGGGATGTCTGAGCCAAGATGAATGTAAGTTGAATGCAAGCGCTGTAAAACCACGACAAAAGGAATCCATGAAAATCGCAAGCGCAATACTAATCGGTTTAATGGTAGTTGGTGTCACTCAAGCCAATGCGGATGAAGGTCACGCGTCGCCGCTGGGCCAGCCCGGCAATCCGGCCAAGGTCACGCGCACGGTGGTAATCACAATGTCCGACGCCATGCGCTACACGCCGGCCAATATCGTCGTTAAGCGGGGCGAGACCATCCGGTTTCGGGTGAAGAATGCCGGCCAGCTCAAGCACGAAATGGTGCTGGGCAGCATCGCCGAGTTGAAGGAACACGCCAAGAGCATGGCCAAGTTTCCAGAGATGGAACACGACGATCCCAATGCCATCAGCGTGGAGCCAGGCAAGACGGGTGAACTGGTGTGGCGCTTCACCCAGGCCGGTAAATTCGACTTCGCCTGCTTGGTGCCCGGCCATTTCGAGGCGGGCATGCAGGGAAAAATCTCAGTACGCCGCTAACTCAACACACATAGGAAATTCTCATGAAACATTTTATTGCTTATGCATTTATTTCCGCCGCCGTATGGGCATCGCCCGCGCTGGCCACGGGGGACCATGCGAGCCATGCCGCCGCCCAAGTCGTGGCGCAATCCGCGCCGCTGTCTGAGGGCGAGATCAGAAAGGTCGACAAGGCCGCCGGCAAGCTCACCATCAAGCACGGGCCCTTGGATAATCTCGGCATGCCTGCTATGACTATGATATTCCGCGTCAAAGATGCGGCGACGCTCGATCAGGTCAAACCGGGCGACCGCATCCGGTTTCTGGCTGAGAAAGTCGAAGGCGTCATCACCGTCACCAAGCTCGAA
>JAUXTZ010000082.1 GCA_030681095.1 Burkholderiales bacterium | reverse complement strand
CCGCGCCGACGATAGATGCCTTTGCCCAGCGGCACGCGGTAAAAGCCTTCAGGCACGATGCCGTCCTTTTTCATCAGCCAGCGATGCTCGAACACCAGCACCGGGTTGTTGTCGAGGATGGCGGAGAGCATCAGACCCTTAGCGTCATACGGCGTGCTCGGCATCACGATTTTCAAGCCCGGCACCCCGAGCAGCAAACCTTGAATCGCCTGCGAATGCTGCGCACCGGAGCCCCAGCCACGGCCGATAGCGGCCCACACCACCATGGGCACCTTGGTCAGGCCGTTATCCATGTAATGCATTTTCGCGGCGTGCGTCACCAGTTGGTTAAACGCCAGCAGAATGAAATCCGGACGGTTGTGCATGAACACTGGGCGCATGCCGTTCATCGCCGCGCCGGTACTCACCCCCATCATGCCTTCCTCCGACAAGGGCGAATCGAATACGCGTTTCTCGCCGAATTTATCTTGCAGGTCTTTGGTCACGCCAAACATCGCAGTCGGGTCATCCACACCCTGGCCGAACACGAACACCGATGGGTCTTGCTTGAGCGCGATCTCAAGCGCCTCGTTCACGGCCTTGGCATAGCCCAACACCCGCCCTTCCTTCGGATCGGGTGCGTCATACACCAGCGAATTGACTAGACCTTCATCCCATGGCATGTGTGTGACCTCTCAATCAGCGTACACATGCGTGTACAAATCGGCTTCGGTTGGATTGGGGCTGGCGAGCGCGAAGTCGAAGGCTTCCATTGTTTCTGCCATGATTTCGCCCGTCATGACTTTGCGCGCCTGCTCATCGATCAGGCCGGCCGATTTCAGAAATGCAAAATAGGATTCGATCGGGCAAACTTTTTCCCACGCCTCGCGCTCGGCGATATCGCGATAGCCAGTTTTGCTGTCGTCGCCCGCGCCGCCATGGGCGCGGAAGCGATACACCGGCGATTCGATGAAAGTCGGCCCACCGCCTTGTTTGGCGCGCGTCACGGCTACTTGCATGGCCTCATGCACCGCCAAGACATTGGTGCCATCTACCAGCACGCTCGGCATGCCATAGCTGGCCGCCCATTTATAGATTTCGCGTTTGGGCTGGCGTGTATGCAACGGCGATTGCACCGAGTAAAAATTGTTTTCGCAGAAATAGATAATTGGCAGCTGTTTCAGTGCCGCAAAGTTGAGCGCCTCGGACACCGAGCCCTCCTCGACGGCGGCGTCGCCGAGAAATACTGTCGTCACATAATTTTTTTCTTGCATCTGTGCCGCGAATGCCGCGCCGGTGGCGATCGGCACCACGCCGGCGACAATGGCGGAGCTGCCGGCCATGCCGACCGATTTATCCATCAAGTGCATCGAGCCACCACGCGACCCGACACAACCATTGATGCGGCAATGCATTTCGCACAACATGGCTTTCAGATCGCCGCCTTTGGCAAAATAGTTGCCGTGGGTGCGGTGGCTCGCGTAGAGCAAATCGGCTCGCGTCAAAGCGGCGCAGGCACCGACCGAGGTCGCCTCCTGGCCAATCACCAAATGGATCGGCGACTTCATATGGTCTTGCCAATAGCGGCGCTCGATTTCTTCCTCGATGATGCGGATGCGCAGCATGTCGCGGAACAGCTTGAGCAGGAACGCCGGCTCGTAGTGATCTAGCTTCTCCTGCCAGCCGGCGAATCCAGTACCGCGGTAGTCATAACGTATCATTTTCTAACCCAAGCCATTCGGCTGATACATCACAATCTTGCTGCCCGAGGTGTCGAATTTAATCGGCACATAGATCAAGCCATTTAATTTTTCACGGATCGCGGCATGCTGCTCGGGCCGCGCAAAAAACATCAGGAAGCCGCCGCCGCCAGCACCTAGCAGCTTGCCGCCGAGCGCGCCCGCCGACATTGCGGCTTCATAGATATGGTCAATCTCGGGCGTGGTCACCTTGTCTGACAGCTTGCGTTTGTATTGCCAATTTTCGTTCAGGAGTTTGCCGAAATCATCGAGGTTGCCCGTTTCGCGCCCGAGAATACTGAGCGCTTCATCCACCAGCGCGCGCATCATGCGCAACTCGGTCTTGCGTTGCGTGAGATTATCGATTTTGGCCTTGGCCACGTCCGAGGCATAGCGCGAAATGCCGGTGAAAAATAGCATCAAATGCGATTCCAGCGACTCGCGCCGCTCTGGGCGCAATATCACCGGATTGACGTCTATCGCGCCGTCCTGGTGGAACTCGATCTTGTTGAACCCGCCATAGGCCGCAGACACTTGATCTTGCGAGCCGACATTCTCCTGGATCAGATCCTGCTCGACATGAAGCGCATGCTGCAACAGCTTTTCTTTGGTGACGTGTTCGCCCTTCATCGCCATCAGTGCATTGATTAAGCCAACCGTGAAGGAAGAGCTGGAACCGAGCCCGGAGCGCGCCGGCAAATCACCGTCATGATGCACTTCGATCCCGCGCACGCAATTCATCCATTGCAGCACCTCGCGCGCCGCCGGATGCTCGATCTGGGACACCTCCATCACATTTTCGATGCGGGAATAGACGATGCGATACTTATGCTCGAAAAAAGGCGGCAGATAGCGGCAACTGATGTAGCAGTATTTGTCGATCGCCGTCGCCAGCACTGCACCGCCGTGTTCGCGGTACCAGGCGGGATAATCCGTGCCGCCGCCGAAAAAAGAAATGCGAAAGGGGGTGCGACTGATAATCATGAGCGCAGAGCCTCCCCTCCGGGGGAATACAGTTTTCGCTTGAGTTGAATCTGGGTCATCTGTTCGATGTGCTGCAACACCTCCGGCCCGAATTTTTTCTCTACCAGCGCCAGATAGCGTGGGTTCTTGAAATAGGTCATGAAGGCTTCATCGCGGAATTTCAAAACCTCGGCCGCGGTCAGCACCTCGGTGCGCAGTGGCATGGTTTCAAAGCTATGCTGCGAGTAGCCGATCCAGCTATCCGGTAGCTCCCAGCCCTTTTCCAGCGCCATGGTGTATAGCTTGGAGCCGGGGTAGGCCATGGCGCAATAGAAGTTGGCAAATTCGCAATTGGCTTCGATCGCGAGGTCGAGCGTTTCCTGCATCGATTCGAAGGTGTCGTCAGGCAGGCCGAAGATGTAATTTCCGATGACGTTGATGCCCGCATCCTGAATCTTTTTCACCACTTGCAAAATCTCTTCCAGGCCAAAACGGCCCTTTTCCACGCCGTCGCGTACATGTTTGGAGCCGGACTCGATGCCCAGCGCCAACCAACGGAAACCGGCGCGGTTGAGCTTGTCCAGAAACTCGTCCTTCACCGTATCCACCCGCGCATAGGCCCAGATGTTGAGATCGTAGCCGCGTTCGATGATGTGGTCGCAGATGCCGATCACGTGGTTTTTGTTCAGCACAAACATCTCGTCCACGAATT
>JAUXTZ010000071.1 GCA_030681095.1 Burkholderiales bacterium | reverse complement strand
ATTGAGCGCGGTGCCCTCGGCGGCGAATCATCGTGGGCGGGCGCGGGTTTGTTGTCGCCGCTGTTGCCATGGCATTACCCGGATGAGGTGACGTGGCTCACGGATTGGTCGCGCGCCCTCTACCCGGCTTGGATCGGCGATTTGCGTGCGGTGAGTGGTGTCGATCCAGAATATCGCACCTGCGGCATGTTGGTATTGCCGCCGTATGATCTCGCAGCGGCACTGGCTTGGTCGGGTGCGAGCGGCGAGCCGGTACAAGAACTTTCCGCGCGCTCGATGCTGCCGGCTTTGGCAGTGGATGATTCAGCGCTTTGGATGAGCCGGGTGGCGCAGGTGCGCAATCCACGTTTGTTGCAAGCGCTGCGCCAAGCTTTGCTGCGGCACGGCGTACAAATTCTAGAACAAACCGCGGTGACTGGTTGGTGCGCAACGCCAACCCGCATCGATGCCATTTCAACAGTACAGGGCGCGATTACGGCGGATGTATTCGTGCTGGCCACCGGCGCTTGGAGCCGCGAGCTGTTGGGCGAGCAGGGTGCGGCCATTCCGATCAAGCCGGTGCGCGGGCAGATCGTGTTGTTTAAAACCGAGCCGGGTCGCTTAAAGCAGGTGGTGTATCGTGATGGTTTGTACATCATTCCGCGCGACGATGGTCATATCTTGGTCGGCAGCACCTTGGAAGAGGTTGGTTTCGATAAAGGGGTGACGGAAGCGGCGCGCATCGATTTAACCCGACGCGCGGTTGAGTTGCTGCCCTTTCTTGCACAAACACCGATGGTCGGCCACTGGGCCGGGCTGCGCCCCGGTTCGCCGGACAACATCCCGATCATGGCGCGCCACCCCACGCTCGAAAATCTCTATCTGAGCAGCGGCCATTACCGCTATGGCGTTACCATGGCCCCGGCCAGTGCGCAGTTGATGGCGAATCTGATTCTGGGCCGGCCCAATCCGATTGATGTCTCATCTTACCGCTGGCCCGCCTAATCTCTTGATTTCTTGTGGCGATAATTCTTATCATGGCTTTGTATGAGGGATTGATTAGACAAAGTCCAAACATTAGCTTAAGATTATCTTATGGAAAAACAGCACTATACTCGCGACGACATGGCCGGCTTGCTACGCGCGCATGACATCACGCCCACGCATCAACGGATTGAAATCGCCTATGCCTTGTTCAGCCGCCAAGAACATTTGTCGGCAGACCAGATCATGGCGATTGTGAATGATCGCCACAGCGAGACATCTAAGGCCACGGTGTACAACACGCTGAATTTATTCAAGCAGCACAAACTGGTGCGGGAAGTAATCGTCGATCCGAGCAAAGTGTTCTACGATCCCAACACCGGTCCGCATCATCATTTTTATAATTTGCAAAGCGGCGAGTTGATCGACATTGACGCGCGCGACGTGCAAATCCAAGGCTTGCCCGCTTTGCCTACCGGCATGGTCACCGAAGGGGTGGATGTGATTATTCGTATCCGCCCGCAACACGCTTAACGCGTTGCTGGGCGCCACCCAAACCACTATAATGCCCCGCTTTGCCGGTGTAGCTCAGTTGGTAGAGCAGCGCATTCGTAATGCGAAGGTCGGGAGTTCGACTCTTCTCACCGGCACCAATAAAACAAAGGCCCGCAAATATGCGGGCTTTTTTCATGGCTTTAGTCTGGCGATTAAACGGTCAAGCGGCCATCGGCGCACGTTTAACATGCCGCCGCGCGGCTTTGAATCGCTGCTCTGCTTGCCACATGTCATAGGCGCTTTGCTCTGCTAACCATAAGCGTGCTTCGCCGCCGCGCTCCTTGCCTAGCCATGCCTCGATGCGCAAAGCCATTTCCGGGGAGATAGCGGCGCGGCCATTCAGTACGCGCGAAAGCGTTACGCGCGCTACATCCAATTGCTGCGCGGCTTCTGTTACAGACAAGCCCAGCGCGGGTAGCACATCGTCGCGCAAGGTCAAGCCGGGGTGTGGTGGGTTGTGCATTCGGCTCATGTTCAATTTCTCCTAGTGATAGTCCTGGTAGTCCACGAGCACGGCGTCCGTGCCGTCAAAAGTGAATGTCATGCGCCAATTGCCGCTCACCCACACCGAAAAATGTCCTTTGAGTTCGCGCCCCTTCAGCGGGTGCAAGCCCCAACTCGGCAGGTTCATGCCTTGGGCGTTGCTCGTTTCGTTCAGACGCCGCAACATGGCGGCTAATCGCGGGGCATGGGCAGCTTGAATACCCGCCATGCTTCCTTTCTCGAAAAAGGCTTTCAGGCCCTTGTGCCGGAATGTCTTGATCATGCAAAACTGTATCGCATAACGACTCACATGTCAATATGCGTATGAACCACCGCTTAGTCCGAATGTGCTGACAACTTCTGTAGGCCGTTTTGCTTTTTGTACGGTCTGCTTGACAAAAACAGATCGATAAACTTAAATACGTCGATATGAAATCCAGCTACGTACGCACCTTGCCCAAAGCCTGGAAAGGGTTGTCGAAAGTTTTTACCGCGCTCGGGGACGAGCGGCGGCAGCGAATCTTGCTGCTATTCGACCCGGGTGAGAAACTCAACGCCGGGCAGATTGTGGCGGCTTGCCCTTTAGCCCAGTCTACCGTCTCGCATCATTTGAAACTTCTGCGCGAAGCCGGCGTATTGCAAAGCGAAAAGGTGGGGAAAGAAGTCTATTTCTGGATCGACAAACCACGTCTGAGCGAGGCGTTGGGAAGCGTGTTGCAGTTTCTACATGAAAAAACATGAGGGAAATATGCTCAAAAAAATAATTCGTTTGCTGACCCGGTGGATACTTCCTGTTGAATTGCGCGGCGATACCGCCGAGTTGCGCGCCGAGCGTTTGCTTATCATCGCCAATCACCAATCGTTTCTCGATGGCTTGCTGTTGGGCTTGTATCTGCCGCTGAATCCGGTGTTTATCGTGAATACCGGCATTGCCAAGCATTGGGGTTTCCGCTTGATCTTGTCGTTGGTCGATCATCTGGCAGTCGATCCCAGTAACCCGATGGCGATGAAGCGCGTGGTGAAGCTGCTCGAATCCGGGCGGCCGGTGGTGATTTTCCCCGAAGGGCGAATCACGGTGACCGGCAGTTTGATGAAGGTGTACGAGGGCCCGGCGTTCGTCGCGGCGCGCACCGGCGCCACCATTGTGCCGGTGCGTTTGGAAGGCGCGACCCGCTCGTATTTCAGCCGCACTTCAGGTGATATTCCGAAACGATTATTTCCACGCATCACGCTGACCGTGCTGCCCGCTACGCGCATTCCGATGCCGGATGCACCGAGCGCAAAATTGCGGCGCAGAAAAGCCGGCGATACGATGCGCAAAATCATGCAAAACATGCTATTTGCTTCCGCACCGCAGCGCTCGCTGTTCGATGCGCTGGTCGATGCGGTACGCATCCACGGCCGTGCCACCCCTATCATCGAAGACATGCGCCAGATCGAGGAAACCTACGGCGACATTCTGCGCGCCGCCTTGGCGCTGGGGCGCATCGGCAGCCGCTTAGGCGCTGAAGACGAGCGCATCGGCGTGCTGCTGCCGAATCTGGCTGCGACGGTGAATTTGGTTTTCGGTCTCTCCGCGTTTCAGCGCGTTCCGGCCATGCTGAATTACACGGCGGGCGCCGAGGGCATGCAAAACGCCTGCATCGCGGCGGGCGTAAAAGTAGCGATCACCTCGCGCCAATTTCTCGAGACGGCGAAACTGAGCGAGACCGTCGCGGCGGTGCAAGGTGTGCGCTGGGTGTATTTAGAAGATTTGAAATCCAGCTTCGGTCTGCTGGATAAAGCGTGGCTGATGGGGTTCGCGCTGTGGTTTCCGCGCTGGGCCGCGCATCGCGTCGATCCGGAAGCGACCGCGGTGGTGCTGTTCACCTCCGGCTCAGAGGGTAAGCCGAAAGGCGTAGCGCTCTCGCACCGCGCCCTGCTTGCCAATGTCGCGCAGATTTGCGCCGTGATCGATTTTTCACCCAGCGATAAGTTCTTTTGCGCCCTGCCGATTTTCCACGCCTTTGGTCTCACCGCCGGCGCGATTTTGCCCTTGGTCAGCGGCACTAAACTTTTTCTGTATCCCTCGCCCCTGCATTACAAAGTGATTCCCGAGCTGATCTACGACCGCAATTGCACGGTGCTATTCAGCACCAGTACCTTCCTGGCCAACTATGCAAAATTCGCCAACCCCTACGATTTTTACCGCATGCGTTATGTGGTGGCGGGCGCGGAGAAATTGAACGATGAAGTGCGCAAAACCTGGAACGAAAAATTCGGCATCCGCATCCTAGAGGGCTATGGCGCGACCGAGACCGCGCCGGTGCTAGCGGTCAACACGCCGATGGCGTATCAGGCGGGCAGCGTGGGCCAGTTGCTGCCCGGCATCGAGTCACGCATCGAAGCCGTGGCCGGCATCGAGGGCGGCGGCATCTTGCATGTGCGCGGGCCGAATGTGATGTCCGGGTATTACCGCTATGAGCAGCCGGGCGTGCTGAGCCCGCCTCAATCCGAAATCGGCGCGGGCTGGTACAACACCGGCGATGTGGTCGAAATCGATGCTGATGGTTTTGTGATTATCAAAGGGCGAGTCAAGCGCTTTGCCAAAATCGCGGGCGAGATGGTGTCGCTGGAAGTAGTCGAGCGCATCGCGACACTTGCCTCCCCAGAGCACCAGCACGCGGCATCTTGTCAAGCCGACCCACAGCGGGGCGAGAGCATCGTGTTGTTCACTACCGATAGCACGCTCAACCGCGAGCGCATCCTGGATGCGGCGCGAGCCAACGGCAGCCCAGATATGGCGGTGCCGAAAAAAATCGTGGTGGTGGAAGCGCTGCCCATCCTCGGCACGGGCAAGACGGATTATGTAACGTTGAAAAAAATGGCCGAGACAGCATGAATCGCCGCCGTTTTATTTTGATGGCGGGGTCAGGCGTGGCCGCCGCCGCGATCTGGAACAAATGGCCAGAGCAAGGCTTCTTCAATGCGTGCCTGGTGAACTTGCCCCCCGAAATCGCGCAGCATGATTTGGTGCGCGCGGCGTGGGATGGCATCGATGCAAAGCAGGTGTGGGATTGCCACGTGCATTTGGTCGGCGTGGGCGACCGGGACAGCGGCGCTTGGACCAACCCCAAGCTCGATTCGCTGTGGCATCCGATCCAACGTCTGCAAAAACTGTTTTATTTGAATGCCGGTTGCGTGCATGAAGCGCCGGGGCGGCTCGACCAAAGCTATGTCGAGCGCTTGCACAATCTGGTGGACGGTATGCGGCCCGGCGCCAAGCTCATGCTGCTCGCGTTCGACCGCAATGTGCGCACCGACGGCAAGCCGGATTGGGACAATTCGACCTTCTATACGCCGAACAGCTATGCGCGCGATATGGCGCGCCAGCATCCGCAATATTTCGAGTGGATCGCCTCGATCCATCCGTATCGCGTGGATGCGATCAAAACCTTGGAACAAGCCGTGCAAGACGGCGCGCGCGCGGTGAAATGGCTGCCCAATGCGATGAATATCGACCCCGCTTCAGCGCGTTGCGATGCCTTTTATGCGCTGCTGGCCAAGCACGATCTGCCGCTGTTGACCCACGCCGGCAAAGAGCGCGCGGTTTCCGGCGGCGAAGCGCAGGACTATGGCAACCCGCTGAAAATGCGCCGCGCGCTCGACCATGG
>JAUXTZ010000061.1 GCA_030681095.1 Burkholderiales bacterium | reverse complement strand
CACCACGGACGTGACGGGTTCGGTTGAATTGCCAGCGGGTACGGAAATGGTCATGCCGGGTGACAACGTCTCGATCACGGTTTCGCTGATTCAGCCGATCGCGATGGAAGATGGCTTGCGCTTCGCGATTCGCGAAGGTGGCCGGACCGTCGGCGCCGGTGTGGTAGCGAAGATTATTGAGTAAGACGGTAGGGGTGTTCGCGAACGCCCCATAAAGGAAAATTGATGCAAAGCCAAAAAATCCGTATTCGACTCAAAGCGTTTGACTATCGTCTTATTGATCAGTCAGCGTTGGAGATCGTGGAAACAGCAAAGCGCACCGGCGCGGTTGTCAAAGGCCCCGTGCCTTTACCAACGCGTATTGAGCGGTTTGACATTCTGCGCTCGCCGCATGTGAATAAGGCCTCGCGCGATCAATTCGAGATGCGTACCCATCTGCGTTTGATGGATATTATCGACCCCACAGACAAGACAGTGGATGCGTTGATGAAGCTCGATTTGCCCGCAGGTGTGGACGTCGAAATCAAGTTGTAATGTTAGGTGCCGGTCAATTGTAACCGGCCTGAATGAGGAAAATAAAATGAGCCTTGGACTTGTCGGTCGTAAGATTGGCATGACTCGCTTCTTCACCGAAGACGGCGTAGCCGTGCCGGTGACGGTGGTGGACGTGTCCAACAACCGCGTGACCCAGATTAAGACCCAGCAGACCGATGGCTATGCCGCGCTGCAGGTTACGTATGGTGTGCGCCGCGCGAGTCGCGTCACGAAGCCACAAACTGGCCACTTCGCTAAAGCAGCGGTGGAAGCAGGCAGTGTGGTGCGCGAATTCAATCTCGCCGATGCGGATATCTCAAGCTATAGCTTGGGCAAGCACATCGGTGTGGATATTTTTCAAGTAGGGCAAAAAGTGGATGTGTCCGGCGTGACCCAAGGTAAGGGTTTCTCTGGCGCGATCAAACGCCACCACTTCAGCTCGAACCGCGCCAGTCACGGTAACTCCTTGTCGCATAATTCTGCCGGTTCGATCGGTATGGCGCAGGATCCGGGTCGGGTGTTTCCGGGTAAGAAAATGGCGGGTCATTTGGGTGCGGTCACGCGCACCACGCAGCTACTCGAGATCGTGCGTATTGACGTAGAACGTCAGCTGCTCCTGATCAAGGGCGCGGTGCCTGGCTCCAAAGGCGGCAATGTGGTCGTGCGTCCTAGCGTAAAGGCAGGTGCGTAATGGAACTCAAACTGATTAACGAGCAAGGCGCGCAAGTGTCGAGTGTACAAGCTTCCGACACCACGTTCGGGCGCGAGTACAACGAAGCGCTGGTGCACCAAGTAGTCACATCCTTTCTGGCGAATGCTCGCAGCGGTACGCGCGCACAGCTAGATCGCGGCGAAGTGTCGCACACCACGCATAAGCCGTGGCGGCAAAAAGGCACAGGCCGCGCCCGCGCCGGTATGTCCTCCAGCCCGATTTGGCGTGGCGGCGGAAAAGCATTTCCGAATAGCCCGGATGAAAACTTCAGCCAGAAGGTCAACCGTAAGATGTATCGCGCCAGCATGCAGGCGATTTTGTCTGAATTGGCGCGTCAAGGTCGTCTGATGGTGATCGAGGATTTGAAAGTGGAAGGTCCGAAGACTAAAGCGCTAGCGCTGAAACTCAAGGGCATGGGCTACGAGCAAGTTTTGATCGTCACCGACAATGTGGACGAGAACCTGTATTTGTCTTCACGCAATCTCGCCAATGTATTGGTGATGGAAGCACAACACGCCGATCCGTATAGCCTCGTGCGCTATCCGCACGTGTTGCTGACCAAGAGTGCAGTGAAGAAATTCGAGGAGCTACTGGCATGAACGCTGAACGTCTGATGCTAATCATTTTGGCGCCGGTGATCTCCGAGAAGAGCACCATGGTGGGCGATCTGAATAACCAAGTGCCGTTCCGTGTATTGGCGGATGCCACCAAACCTGAAATAAAAGCGGCCGCTGAACTCATGTTCGGCAAAAAAGTGGTTGGCGTGCAAGTTACCAACGTTAAGGGCAAAGCCAAGCGTCACGGCCGTTTTATGGGTCGTCGCCGCGACTGGAAAAAAGCCTATGTGTGTTTCGAGCCGGGTACGGAGATCAACTTCGTCGGCGCGGAAGCGTAATCGGGGCCTAGGAGAATAAATCATGCCATTGGTCAAAGTTAAACCGACTTCCCCCGGCCGCCGTGCCGTTGTGAAGGTCTATCATCCGAATCTGTACAAAGGCCGTCCAGTCGACAGCCTTACCGAGTCGCAATCGAAAAAAGCGGGCCGCAATCACAACGGTCACATTACGACGCGGCATCAAGGTGGCGGCCACAAGCAGCAATATCGCATGGTCGATTTCAAGCGCAACAAAGACGGTATCGTCGCAAAAGTGGAGCGGATCGAATACGACCCGAACCGCAGCGCGCATATTGCGTTGTTGCTCTATGCCGATGGCGAGCGCCGTTACATCATTGCGCCCAAAGGCGTGGTGGCGGGCAGCGAGCTGGTGAGCGGTGCGGAGGCCCCGATTAAACCGGGCAACACTTTACCGCTGCGCAACATCCCCGTGGGTAGCACCATTCATTGCATCGAAATGATGCCGGGCAAGGGCGCACAAATCGCCCGTTCGGCGGGCACCTCGGTGCAGTTGTTGGCGCGCGAAGGCAGCTACGCACAATTGCGTTTGCGTTCAGGCGAAATTCGCAAAGTGCACGTGGATTGCAAAGCGACCCTGGGCGAAGTAGGCAATTCAGAACACAACCTGCGTTCCATCGGTAAAGCCGGTGCCATGCGTTGGCGCGGCGTGCGACCGACGGTGCGCGGCGTCGTGATGAACCCGGTGGATCACCCGCATGGTGGTGGTGAAGGCAGAACTGCCGCCGGTCGTCATCCGGTGAGTCCGTGGGGTTTGAAAACCAAAGGTTATCGTACCCGTAGTAACAAGCGAACCAGCGGCATGATCGTGCGCCGCCGTTTCCAGAAATAATTGAGGTTCTAATATGGCTCGTTCCGTTAAAAAAGGCCCGTTCATTGATGGCCACCTGGCGAAAAAGGTGGAATCCGCTGTCGCGACTCGCGATAAGCGTCCGATCAAAACCTGGTCACGCCGTTCCACGATTCTGCCGGACTTTATCGGCCTGACCATTGCCGTGCATAACGGCAAGCAACATATTCCGGTGTTCGTCACTGAAAATATGGTTGGCCATAAACTCGGCGAGTTCGCGTTGACGCGTACCTTCAAAGGGCACTCAGCGGACAAGAAAGCTGTGAGGAAATAGGAGATGGTTATGAGAGTTTCCGCTGTATTGCGTGGCGTGCGGCTATCCGCCCAAAAGGGCCGACTCGTGGCTGATCAAGTGCGCGGCAAAAAAGTCGAGCAAGCTTTGAATATTCTCGCCTTCAGCCCGAAAAAAGGCGCAAGCATTATCAAGGGCGTGCTGGAATCGGCGATTGCGAATGCTGAGCATAACGAAGGTGCGGACATCGACGAATTGAAAGTCGCCACCATTTACGTGGATCAAGGTACGGTGATGAAACGCTTCCGCGCGGCTGCCAAAGGCCGTGGCGTGCATATTCACAAACCCACCTGCCACATCACCATCATCGTCGGCGACTAGGCAAAAGGAATAGCATGGGACAAAAGATCAATCCAACCGGCTTTAGACTCAGCGTACTCAAAAACTGGTCATCAAAGTGGTACGCCAATAGCCGTAAATTCCCGGTGATGTTGAATGAAGACATCAAGGTGCGCGAATTTCTGAAGAAAAAATTGGCGCACGCCATGGTGTCGCGCATCGTCATCGAACGTCCGGCGAAGAATGCCAAGATCACCGTGTACAGCGCGCGGCCCGGTATCGTGATTGGCAAAAAAGGCGAAGACATTGAATCCTTGCGCGCCACCCTGCAAAAAATGATGGGGGTGCCGGTGCATGTCAATATCGAAGAAGTGCGTAAACCGGAAATCGACGCCAAGCTGATCGCAGACAATATTGCGCAGCAATTGGAAAAGCGTGTGATGTTCCGCCGCGCCATGAAGCGTGCGATGCAAAACGCCATGCGCCTCGGCGCGCAAGGCATCAAAATCATGAGTGCGGGTCGGTTGAACGGCGCAGAAATCGCCCGTACCGAGTGGTATCGCGAAGGCCGCGTGCCGCTGCATACCCTGCGTGCAGACATCGATTACGGCACCAGCGAAGCGAAAACGACTTATGGCATCATCGGAATTAAAGTGTGGGTCTTTAAAGGCGTGAGCATCGGCAAATTGGAAGTTGCTGCTCCAGTCGAGCCCGAGAAAAAACCACGCAAGGCAGGAGTGAGAAATGCTGCAGCCAGCTAGAACTAAATACCGCAAACAGCAAAAAGGCCGGAACACCGGCGTCGCCACGCGCGGCAATAAAGTCAGCTTTGGCGACTTTGGTCTGAAGGCCATTGGCCGTGGCCGTCTGACAGCGCGTCAGATCGAAGCGGCGCGTCGCGCCATGACCCGCCACATTAAACGGGGTGGACGGATTTGGATTCGGATTTTCCCGGACAAGCCGATCTCGACCAAGCCTGCCGAAGTGCGGATGGGTAATGGTAAGGGCAATCCTGAGTATTGGGTCGCCGAGATTCAGCCGGGAAAAATGTTGTATGAAATGGACGGCGTAGATGAAGTGCTGGCGCGCGAGGCGTTTCGCCTGGCTGCGGCCAAATTGCCGATCTCGACGGCATTCGTCACGCGTCAAATCGGTTAAGGTAGGGGACTGACATGAAAGCCAACGAATTGCGCAGCAAATCCGTGGATGAGATGAAGCAAGAGTTGAATGCATTGCTTAAGGCCCAGTTCGGCCTGCGCATGCAGCTTGCCACCCAGCAATCCACCAAGACTGACCAGAAAAAGAAAGTGCGTCGCGACATCGCGCGTGTGCGCACTCTGCTGACCGAAAAAGAGAGTAAAGCATGACTGAAGCAGCCGCTAAAGTGAAGCGCACCCTGACCGGGCGCGTGGTAAGCGACAAAATGGACAAGACCGTTACCGTACTGGTGGAGCGTAAAGTAACGCACGCGTTGTATGGCAAAATCCTGCGCCGCTCGCAGAAATACCATGCGCACGATGAAAATAACGAGTTTCACCCGGGCGACCTGGTGGAAATAGAAGAAACTCGTCCGCTGGCCAAAACCAAGGCTTGGCGCGTTGCGCGCTTGGTGGAAAAGAGCCGCGCAGTTTAGAGATTTGTGCTTTAAGCCTTGCAGAAGTAGCAAAGTTGCAGTAAAATCTCGCGTTTTCCCTGGCGCGCTTGCGGTAAGGGCGTAGCGCGCTAAACCAAAACTGACCGTTACGTTCGCTCCCTGTGTTTTTTAGGCGCGGCAATAAACGGATTAAGTTGGAGAGTAAAAATGATTCAAATGCAGTCAATACTGGAAGTCGCTGATAACACCGGTGCCCGCACCGTGATGTGTATCAAAGTGCTGGGCGGATCCAGACGCCGCTACGCCGGCATCGGCGATGTCATTAAAGTCAGCATCAAAGACGCCGCACCTCGCGGTCGTGTCAAAAAGGGTGAAGTCTATAACGCCGTGGTGGTACGCACTGCCAAAGGCGTGCGCCGCCCCGATGGCTCTCTTGTTAAATTCGATAGTAATGCTGCCGTGCTCCTGAATGCTAAGTTGGAGCCAATCGGCACGCGTATCTTTGGCCCAGTTACCCGCGAGTTGCGCAATGAGCGCTTCATGAAGATTGTTTCGCTCGCGCCGGAAGTGCTGTAAGGAGTAACCATGCGCAAGATCAAAAAAGGGGACGACATTGTTGTCCTGACCGGAAAAGATAAGGGCCGTCGCGGCACTGTGTTGCGCATCGTTGATGACGCAAAAGTGCTGGTTGAGGGTATCAATAAGGTGAAGAAGCACGCCAAACCAAACCCCGCTCAAGGGGCGCCGGGCGGCATCATCGACAAGGAGATGCCAATCCAAGTGTCTAATGTCGCGCTGTTCAATGCGGCAACGCAGAAGGCGGATCGCGTGGGCATCAAGGTGCTGGCAGATGGTCGTAAAGTGCGCTTTTTCAAATCCAACGGCGAAGTAGTGGACGCGTAAGGAATCACCGTGGCTCGTTTACAAGAATTTTATAAAGAAAAAGTCGTGCCCCAACTCATGGAAGAGTTTGGGTACAAGTCCATTATGGAAGTGCCGCGCATCGATAAAATCGTCATCAATATGGGCGTGGGTGAAGCGGTGGGCGACAAAAAAGTGATGGAGCATGCCGTTGGCGACATGCAGAAAATCGCCGGCCAAAAGGTGGTCGTCACCAAGGCGCGCAAAGCGATCGCAGTCTATAAGATTCGCGAAGACTATCCGGTGGGTTGTATGGTGACCTTGCGTAAGCAGCGCATGTACGACTTCCTTGACCGTTTGGTGACAATAGCCATTCCGCGGATTCGCGATTTTCGCGGTATCTCCGGGCGTGCGTTCGACGGACGCGGCAATTACAATATGGGGGTAAAAGAGCAAATCATTTTCCCCGAGATTGAATACGACAAAATTGATGCGATACGTGGGATGAACATCACCATTACCACGACCGCAAAAACCGACAAAGAAGGCCGCGCATTGCTGGCAGCCTTCAGTTTCCCTTTCAAAAACTGAGGTTGCTATGGCTAAGTTAGCACTCATTAATCGCGAGCAAAAACGCCGTAAAACGGTGAAGAAATTCGCCGACAAGCGCGCTGCAATCATGGCCGCTATCAGCAACAGCAAGGCTTCCGACGAGGAGCGTTATGAAGCGCGCCAGAAGTTGCAAGCACTGCCGCGTGATGCGAGTCCGACGCGCTTGCGCAATCGTTGCGAATTAACCGGTCGTCCGCGCGGCTATTTCCGTAAGTTTGGTCTGGCGCGTAGCAAAGTGCGCGAATACGCGATGCGTGGAGAAATTCCAGGCATCACGAAAGCTAGCTGGTAAGGGGTAGAACAATGAGCATGAGTGATCCCATTTCCGATATGTTGACCCGCATCCGCAACGCGCAAGCGGCGGACAAGGTGAGCGTATCCATGCCCTCATCCAAACTTAAGGTGGCAATTGCCGCTGTGCTGAAGGATGAGGGTTACATCGATAATTTTGCGGTGCGCGAAAACGGCGCTAAACCGGCATTGGATGTCAGCCTCAAATACTACGCCGGCCGTCCGGTGATCGAACGTATTGAGCGCGTGTCCCGTCCCGGTTTGCGCGTCTACAAAGGCTCCAGCGATATCCCTAAGGTGCTGAATGGCCTGGGTGTTGCCATCGTTTCTACCTCCAAAGGCGTCATGACCGATAAAAAGGCGCGTGCGGCTGGGGTGGGCGGTGAAGTTTTGTGCATCGTGGCGTAAGGGATAAACGATATGTCACGCGTAGCTAAAAATCCGGTCGCCATCCCCGCAGGGGTGGAAGTCAGCTTGGCTGCTGGCGAAATTATCGTCAAGGGTCCTTTGGGCTCCTTGAAGCAAAAACAAAACATCAATGTCAAAATTATTCAAGATGGCAATGAGTTGAAGATCGAAAAAGTGGGTGGAAGCCTTGCTGCGCAAGCCATGTCCGGCACCATGCGCGCGCTACTCGCCAATATGGTGCGCGGTGTCAGTAAAGGCTTCGAGAAAAAACTTACCTTGGTGGGCGTGGGTTACCGCGCGGCAGCCAAGGGCGATGTGCTCAATCTTGCACTCGGTTTTTCGCATCCGGTTGATCACACGATGCCTGCGGGTGTCAAAGTGGAAACACCGACCCAGACTGAGATCATTGTCAAAGGGGCCGACAAGCAACAAGTGGGTCAGGTCGCCGCTGAAATTCGCGCCTATCGTCCGCCCGAGCCCTATAAAGGCAAGGGTGTGCGTTACGCCAATGAAGTGGTGATCCTCAAAGAAACCAAGAAGAAGTAATTAGCAAAGTAATTGATTAGGGGCATTCATGAATCAGAAACAGGGTCGTCAGCGCCGCGCACGTAAAACCCGTGCCAAGATCGCTGAACTGAAAGCGGTGCGCTTATTGGTGCATCGCACCAATCTACACATTTATGCCCAGATTATTGATGCGAGCGGCAGTAAGGTGCTGGCATCGGCGTCAACGCTGGATAAAGCGGTGCGCGCGACGTTGACCAATGGCGGCACCACGGCCGCCGCTACCGCAATCGGCAAGCAGATTGCCGAAAAGGCGAAAGCAGCGGGTATCGAAACCGTAGCGTTCGACCGTTCGGGTTTTAAATATCATGGGCGCGTCAAAGCGCTGGCGGAGGCCGCGCGTGAAGGCGGTCTCAAGTTTTAATAGAGGTTGAAAATGGCTAAACCCCAAGCAACAGAAGAACGCGGCGACGGTCTACGCGAAAAAATGATTTCCGTGAATCGCGTCACCAAAGTGGTGAAGGGCGGTCGCATCATGGGCTTCGCGGCACTTACCGTTGTCGGCGACGGCGATGGTGGTATCGGCATGGGCAAAGGTAAGTCCAAGGAAGTGCCGGTCGCGGTGCAAAAAGCGATGGAAGAGGCGCGCCGCAACCTGGTTAAGGTTTCACTCAAGAATGGCACGCTGCAGCATGCGGTGATCGGCCATCATGGCGCCTCTACGGTGATCATGCAGCCGGCCTCCGAAGGTACCGGCATTATTGCTGGCGGTGCAATGCGCGCGGTATTCGATGTGATGGGCGTGCATAACGTGCTGGCCAAGTGCATCGGTTCGACCAATCCTTACAACGTAGTGCGCGCTACGATTAATGGCCTGCAAGCGATGTCCACCCCGTCTGAAATTGCCGCGAAACGCGGTAAATCGGTCGAAGAGATCACGGAGTAAGTCATGGCCGCTGAGAAAAAAGTCAAAGTGACCTTAGTGAAAAGCATCATCGGCACGATCCAATCGCATCGCGCCTGTGTGCGCGGCCTGGGTTTGCGCCGCTTGCATCACACTGTCGAGCTAGTGGACACCCCTTCGGTGCGCGGCATGATCAACAAAGTATCGTATCTCGTGAAGTGCGAGGGATAAAACATGGAACTCAATACTATACAGCCGGCTCCCGGCGCCAAAAAGCCTAAACGTCGCGTTGGTCGCGGCATGGGCAGCGGTCTAGGTAAGACGGCAGGGCGTGGGCATAAAGGACAGAAATCCCGTTCAGGCGGTTTTCATAAAGTGGGCTTCGAGGGCGGTCAGATGCCGTTGCAACGTCGCCTGCCTAAGCGTGGTTTCGTGTCGCTGACGCGGAACGATACTGCAGAGGTCATGCTGTATGCGTTGGAAAAATTAAATGCAGACAAAATCGACTTGCTCACCCTCAAACAAGCGGGCTTGGTGCCATCGCGCGCCTTGCACGCCAAAATTGTATTGTCTGGCGGCATTAGTAAAGCCATTACGGTGCAGGGTTTGGGCGTGACCAAAGGTGCGCGCGCCGCGATAGAAGCGGCCGGCGGCAAGATTGCTGAATCAGTGAACGCACAGTAAGTGATATTAGGATAAGTGTGGCTTTAAACAACATTCTGGGTGCTGGCGCGAAACTAGGCGATTTAAAAAAACGCCTGATCTTTTTGCTGCTTGCGCTGATTGTTTATCGCATCGGCACGCATATCCCGGTGCCGGGAATTGAGCCATCGCAGTTGGCGCAGTTGTTTGGGGGTAGTAAAGGCGGCGGTATTTTGGACATGTTCAACATGTTCTCAGGCGGTGCCTTAGGCCGGCTGTCCGTGCTGACGTTGGGGATCATGCCGTATATTTCGGCGTCCATCATCATGCAGTTGATGACGGTGGTCGTGCCTTCGTTTGAAGCGCTCAAGAAAGAGGGTGAGTCGGGCCGACGCAAAATTACCCAATACACCCGCTATGGCACGGTGGTGTTGGCAACCTTCCAGTCATTGGGTATCGCGATCGCGCTGGAGTCGCAACAAGGCTTGGTGTTGGAAGCGGGCATCGCATTCCGGTTGACCACCGTGATCACGCTGACCACGGGTACGATGTTTTTGATGTGGCTGGGCGAACAAATTACTGAGCGTGGGCTCGGTAACGGTATTTCGCTGATAATTTTTGCCGGCATTGTGTCGGGCTTACCCCAAGCGATCGTTAACACGTTTCAGTTGGTGGGCACGGGGGCGATATCGATCCCGGTGGTGCTGACGATTATCGTCGGCGTGGTGTTAGTGACCTACCTGGTGGTATTTGTTGAACGCGGTCAACGCAAGATTTTGGTGAATTATGCCAAGCGTCAAGTGGGCAACAAAATATTTGGTGGGCAAACCAGCCATTTGCCGCTGAAGCTGAACATGGCGGGAGTCATCCCGCCGATTTTTGCGTCGAGTATCATTTTGTTTCCAGCAACGTTGGCTGGATGGTTTGGATCGCACGAAGGCATGTCTTGGTTGAAAGATGTCTCTGGCGCGTTGTCCATGGGGCAGCCCTTGTATGTAATGCTGTACACCGCAGCGATTATTTTCTTCTGTTTCTTCTATACGGCGTTGGTATACAACCCGAAGGAAACGGCGGACAACTTGAAAAAAAGCGGTGCGTTCGTCCCCGGTATCCGGCCTGGCGAGCAAACTGCGCGCTATATCGAGAAGATTATGTTGCGCTTAACGCTAGTGGGCGCGTTGTATATCACGCTGGTGTGCTTGCTGCCTGAGTTTTTGATTTTGAAATTTAATGTGCCGTTCTACTTTGGCGGCACGAGCTTGCTGATTATCGTGGTGGTTACCATGGATTTCATGACGCAGGTGCAAGCGTACCTGATGACACACCAGTATGAGAGCTTGCTCAAGAAAGCGAATTTCAAGGGTGGTTTCGCGCGGTAACTGCGCGCGGTATTGGTTAGCGCAAGATGGCAAAAGAAGACACGATCGAAATGCAGGGGGAGATTTTGGAAACGCTCCCCAACGCTACGTTTCGGGTCAAGTTGGAAAATGGGCACGTGGTTTTAGGTTACATCTCTGGGAAAATGCGCATGCATTACATACGCATCCTGCCCGGGGATAAAGTCACGGTCGAAATGACGCCCTACGATTTAACGCGTGCTCGGATTACCTACCGGGCGAAGTGAAGTTTATGGCTTGTCCTGGTTGACGAGTTGGGCTGGCGGATCGCTAGCGATGAGAGTTGAGGAGAGTGATTATGCGAGTGCAAGCATCGGTTAAGAAAATCTGCCGTAAGTGCAAAATCGTCCGCCGCAAGGGTGTGGTGCGTGTTATCTGCGCTGAGCCACGCCACAAGCAGCGTCAAGGATAAGCACATAAGCTGTTGATCGTTAACGGATTGGATGTTAAAATTTCGGGTTTTCGATTTACGAAAACCTAGCTGCTAGGAGTAATGGCATGGCCCGTATCGCTGGGGTAAATATCCCCAACCACCAACATGCAGTAATCGCATTAACTGCGATTTACGGCATTGGTCGCACTCGCTCACAACTGATTTGCGAATCTGCTGGCGTGAAAACCGCCACCAAGATGAAGGATCTGACGGACAGCGAAATGGAAAAGCTGCGTGAATCAGTAGCGAAGTTCACCGTGGAAGGCGATCTGCGCCGCGAAGTGACGATGAACATTAAGCGTCTGATGGATCTCGGTTGTTACCGTGGTCAACGTCATCGCAAGGGGCTGCCGGCGCGCGGTCAACGTACCCGTACCAATGCGCGTACCCGTAAAGGCCCGCGCAAAGCAATCCGCAAGTAAGTCCAGAAGTTACGTGCAAGCTTTAAGGAAATAGAGAAACATGGCAACTAAAACCCCAACCACCCGGGTACGCAAGAAGGTTAAGAAAAACGTGGCCGAGGGCATTGCCCACATCCACGCTTCCTTCAACAACACCATCGTGACCATTACCGATCGTCAAGGCAATGCGCTCTCATGGGCGACTGCGGGCGGCGCCGGCTTCAAAGGCTCACGCAAAAGCACCCCATTCGCTGCCCAGGTGGCGGCGGAAAATGCCGGCAAGATCGCGCAGGAATGTGGCGTTAAGAACCTTGAAGTGCGCATCAAAGGTCCCGGCCCCGGCCGTGAGTCCGCTGTGCGTGGCTTGAACGCCGCCGGCTTCAAGATGACCCAGATCGCTGATGTGACGCCGGTGCCGCATAACGGCTGCCGTCCGTCCAAAAAGCGCCGCATCTAATTTAGGAGAGACATCGTGGCCCGCTATACCGATGCCAAATGCCGTCTATGCCGCCGGGAAGGTGAAAAACTCTTCCTGAAAGGTGAGAAGTGCTTTACTGACAAATGCTCGATTGAGCGCCGTGAATACGCACCTGGTCAGCACGGCCAGAAGAGCGGCATGCGCCTCTCCGATTACGGTCATCAATTGCGCGAGAAACAAAAAGTACGCCGCATCTACGGCATACTTGAGCGTCAATTCCGCGGCTACTACAAAGCTGCTGACCGCGCCAAAGGCGTGACCGGCGAAAGCCTGCTGCAATTATTGGAATGCCGTCTTGACACGGTGACTTACCGCATGGGTTTTGGTGCCTCGCGCTCTGAATCGCGGCAATTGGTACGTCACAACGGTATCTTGGTCAATGGCCGTCGTGTGAATATACCTTCCTATCAAGTTCGCCCAGGTGACGTGGTGGAAGTGGCGGGCCCAGCAAAAGCGCAATTACGCGTCAAGGGTGCTGCCGTAGCCGCCGAAGGGCGCGGCTTCCCTGAATGGGTCGAGGTTGACATCACGGCGCTGAAAGGCACGTTTAAAGCGAAGCCGATCCGCAGCGAGTTGCCAGCCACTATCAATGAGCATCTCGTGGTCGAGTTGTACTCCAAGTAATCACCAGCACTAGAACGGGGACCCATCCATGCAAAGCAGCGCTACCGAATTTCTGAAGCCACGTGTCGTTGACGTGGAGCAAGTATCTCCCTTGCGCGCCCGTGTTGTAATGGAGCCGTTCGAGCGCGGTTACGGTCATACCCTGGGCAATGCGCTGCGCCGTATCCTGCTCTCGTCGATGCCCGGCTACGCCATTACGCAAGTCAAGATCGACGGCGTATTGCACGAATACTCAGTGATCGAAGGCGTGCAAGAAGACGTCGTAGACATCTTGCTCAACTTGAAAGGTATTTCGCTCAAGTTGAACAATCGTTCCGAAACCACCTTGCGCTTGTCCAAACAAGGCAAAGGCATGGTCACTGCGGGCGATATCGAATTGAGTCACGATGTCGAGATTTTGAACCCGGATCATGTCATTGCGCACATGACCGGCAACGGCGCGCTCAGTATGGAAATCAAGATTGAGCAAGGCCGTGGTTATCAGCCCGTCGCATCACGCCGCGTGGAAGAACAAGAAAACGCCATCGGCACCATCATGATGGATGCGTCATTCAGTCCAGTGCGCCGCGTCAGCTATGCTGTCGAAAGCGCACGGGTAGAACAACGCACCGATCTTGACAAGTTGGTGATGGACATCGAAACCAACGGCGTGGTCGATCCTGAGGAAGCAGTGCGTTACGCTGCGCGCATCCTGATGGACCAGCTTGGGGTGTTCGCCGATCTGAAAGGCACGCCCGCCCTGACCGAGGCGCCGCGCGCACCCATGATCGATCCGATCTTGCTGCGCCCGGTGGACGATCTGGAATTGACCGTACGTTCAGCCAACTGCCTCAAAGCTGAAAATATTTACTACATCGGCGATCTGATTCAACGCACCGAGAATGAATTGCTCAAAACACCCAATCTCGGGCGTAAATCGCTGAACGAAATTAAAGATGTACTCGCTTCCAAGAGTCTCACCTTGGGGATGCGTCTCGAAAATTGGCCGCCGGCTGGGCTCGAGCACCACAATAAATAAGCGAGTTGAAGAAAAAAGGATAGCATCATGCGTCACGGTCACGGACTTCGTAAATTAAATCGCACCAGCAGCCATCGTTTGGCCATGTTGCGCAATATGGCTAACTCCCTACTGCGTCACGAAGCGATTAAAACCACTCTGCCCAAAGCCAAGGAATTGCGCCGCGTGGCCGAGCCTTTGATTACCTTGGGCAAAAAGCCCTCGGTTGCCAATCGCCGCTTGGCTTTCAATCGCCTGCGTGACCGCGACATCGTGGTCAAATTGTTCGATGAGTTGGGCCCACGCTATCAAAATCGCAATGGCGGCTATCTGCGCATTCTCAAGTGCGGCTTCCGTCAGGGCGACAATGCGCCCATGGCTTTTGTCGAGCTAGTTGATCGCCCCGAGGCGACCGAAGCCGTCGAAACAGAATAATTAACCGATAACATCGTACTTCCCTTAAAAGCCGGCCTAGCGCCGGCTTTTTTCTTTTGTCCGACAGGCACAAGCGTGAAGGTGGGTGCGCAATACTCGGGGAGATCTGCATGCGTGCCACGTGCTACCGACGCCAGGAGGTGTTGGAATGCGCACAGACGTCAGCAGATGGCAAAGTAAGTTGAGGCCGAGCCGGCGAGAACCGTGACTGAAGGCCTGAACATTGAACAACGCGATTAGCGCATTAGGCCTCGATGCAGGAAGCGCAGCCCGATCACTTGGCTTTCAGCTTGGAAGCGTTATAACCATGCCGAAATAAACGCGACCTCATCCCCGCTTTTGAGTGGCGTAGCGAGTTCGGAAAATTGCTTATTGACTGTTATGCGCAGCGCATCATTGCCGAATACTTCTTCCCAGGCGCCCCCGCGTTGTTTGAGCAGCGCTACCAATTCGCGCACATCAGTTACGTTGCTCGGCAGATCGATTTCCTCGCTCGCTAGACCAAGCTTGTCTACCAATGCGGCGAAGTAGAGTAGTTTATTCATTAAGCCTCAAACGGCGGCGGAGTGACTTTTAAAATCTCCTCGGGCGTAGTGATCCCGGCCGCGACTTTTGCCGCACCGGATACACGTAAGGCTTTCATACCCTCCCGAAATGCCGTTTCGCGTAGCTTTGACAGGTCGCACTGGGCGGTGATGAGCCGGGTGACGGCAGGTGTCATAGTCAGAATCTCATAGATACCGCTGCGACCACGATAGCCGGTCATGCGGCATTCCAAGCAACCATTGGGGCCGTACACCGTGGTGGGCTTGGGGGCTTTCCACGGGCGCACCAGCTCGGTCCAAGTGTCGTCGTCAATGGTGGTGGCTTGTTTGCAATGCGGGCACAGCGTGCGCACCAAGCGCTGCGCCAGTACGCCGAGCACGGTGGATTGAATCAGATAGGGCGGCACGCCCAGATCCATCAGGCGTGTAATGGCCGAGGGGGCGTCGTTCGTGTGCAGGGTGGAGAGCACTAAGTGCCCGGTGAGCGCGGCTTGAATCGCCATTTCAGCCGTTTCCAAATCGCGAATCTCGCCCACCATGATGATGTCCGGATCCTGCCGCATCAAGGTGCGGATACCACTGGCAAAATCCAGGCCGATACCGGGCAGTACTTGCATTTGATTGAAATTCGGCACCACCATTTCGATCGGGTCTTCCACTGTGCAGACATTCACCTCCGGCTCGGCCAGTTGTTTGAGCGAAGTATAGAGCGTGGTGGTTTTGCCCGAGCCGGTGGGGCCGGTGACCAGAATGATTCCATTGGGGTGCGACACCATGCCCTCCCACCGTTTGGCTTCATCGTCGCTAAAGCCCAGCTCGGTGAAATTTCGCACCAGCACTTCCGGATCGAAAATTCGCATCACCAACTTTTCGCCGAAGGCGGTGGGCATGGTGGACAGGCGCAACTCGATCTCATCGCCCGCCGGAGTAACGGTTTTGACACGGCCATCTTGCGGTCGGCGCTTTTCCACCATGTCCATACGGCCCAGCAGCTTGATGCGGCTGGTGATCGCGTTGTACACCGCACTGGGGATCTGATACACCGGATGCAGCACGCCGTCGATGCGAAAGCGCACGTTGGCAAACTCACGCCGCGGCTCGATATGAATATCGCTCGCGCGCTGCTCGAACGCATACTGCAGCAGCCAATCCACAATGCGCACCACACTCTGATCGTTCGCATCGAGCTGACCCATGCGCCCGAGCGCGACCAACTGCTCGAAATTGGTGATACCGCTTTGCGCCGCGCCCTCTTGCGCGCGCACCGCTTGCTTCACCGACAGCGCTAAGCTGTAAAACTCGGCGATGTAGCGATTAAGATCGAGCGGGCTCGCAATCACGCGCCGGATCGGCCGTCGCGCCACTTGCTGCACACTCTCTTCCCAATCGCGCACATACGGCTCGGCGGTGGCTACCACCACTTCGTTCGCGTTCACTTCCACCGGCAGAATACGGTAGCGCGAGGCATACGCTTGCGACATCACTTCCGTCACCGCGGCCACATCGATCTTCAACGGATCGATGTGATAAGCGGTAAGCCCGGCCTTGCCCGCCAGCCACTCGATGAGGAATTCCATATTAAGCACCGCGTGCGGCGGCTGCAGGCTACGCCATTTCTGCGCGTGGATCAGCGCCAGCGGGTGCTGGTCGGCGCGCTCGCTGCGCTGAGCGGCGAGCAAGTCATTCCCCGCGTCCTTGGGGATGTGGCCATCGGCCAGTAAATCCGCGAGCACGTCCTTAAGACGCAAAGGGCCAGAAGGCGTGGAGGCTTTGTCACGGGGGTGGGTGAGATCCATGCGATGGTTAACCTGGAATGGCTTGAATCAGCTAAAGCTACTCACCACAGGGGTGTCTGTCAACGGGGGTGATGCCTGAGCGTTTGCTTGAGATAGTGCCCGGTATAACCCGCTGTGCTCAGCGCGATTTGTTCCGGTGTGCCTTGCGCGATGATCTGCCCGCCGCCATCGCCACCTTCGGGGCCTAAGTCGATAATCCAATCCGCGGTTTTGATCACGTCCAAATTGTGTTCGATGACGACCACGGTGTTGCCGTGATCGCGCAAGCGATGCACCACGGTCAGCAAGAGCTGAATGTCTTGGAAATGCAGGCCGGTGGTGGGCTCATCCAGGATGTAGAGCGTGCGTCCGGTGTCGCGCTTGGAGAGTTCGAGCGCGAGTTTCACGCGCTGTGCTTCGCCGCCGGAGAGCGTGGTGGCGGATTGGCCCAGGGTGATATAGCCCAGGCCCACGTCGAGTAGCGTGCTGAGTTTTTTCGCCACCGTCGGCACAGCTTTGAAGAATTCGAATGCCTGTTCCACGGTCATGCCCAACACTTCGTGGATAGTCATGCCTTTGTAGCGGATTTCCAGCGTCTCGCGGTTGTAGCGCTTGCTGTGGCAAACGTCGCACGGCACGTAGATGTCGGGCAGGAAGTGCATTTCCACCCGCAGCATGCCGTCACCTTGGCACGCTTCGCAGCGCCCGCCTTTGACATTGAAAGAAAATCGCCCCGGGCCGTAGCCACGCTCGCGCGATTCTGGCACGCCCGCATACAACTCGCGAATCGGCGTGAACATGCCGGTATAGGTCGCGGGGTTGGAGCGTGGCGTGCGGCCGATCGGGCTCTGATCGACGTCGATCACCTTGTCGAAAAATTCCAGGCCCTCGATTTCCTCATGCGCCGCGGGCGCGGTGGATGAGCCGTACAAATGCTGCGCGATCGCCGGATACAGCGTGTCGTTGATGAGCGTGGATTTGCCCGAGCCAGAGACCCCCGTGACGCACACCAGCAAACCTACCGGCAGCTTGAGCGTAACGTTTTTAAGATTGTTGCCGACTGCACCCGTGAGCGTGAGCCAGCGCTCGGGATCGGGCTGCACGCGTTTTTGTGGGATCTCAATTCGTTTCACACCGGATAAGTATTGGCCGGTGAGCGAAGCGGGATTTTGTTTGATATCTTGCGGTGTGCCTTCGGCCATAATTTGGCCGCCATGCACACCGGCGCCGGGGCCGATATCGATCACATGATCAGCGATGCCGATGGCTTCTTCATCGTGTTCGACCACGATCACGCTATTGCCCAAATCGCGCAGATGTTTGAGCGTGTCGAGCAGCCGGCTGTTGTCGCGCTGATGCAAGCCGATCGAAGGCTCGTCCAGCACATACATCACGCCGGTGAGACCGGAGCCGATTTGCGACGCCAAGCGAATGCGTTGTGCTTCGCCGCCGGAGAGCGTCTCCGCTGAACGGTCGAGCGATAAATAATCCAGACCGACGTTAGTGAGAAAGCGTAGGCGTGACGCGATTTCTTTTACGATCTTTTCTGCGATGGCTTGCTTGGAGCCGACGAGGTGCAGCGCTTCGAAGAAGGGCAGTGCCAGCTTCAAGGGCATGCGGCTGATTTCATAAATCGATTTGTCGCCGACTTTGACGTGGCGCGCCTCGATGCGCAGACGCGTGCCTTCGCATTCCGGGCAGGACTTGCTGTTGAGGTACTTCGCCAACTCCTCGCGCACGGCCACGGAATCGGTCTCGCGGTAGCGCCGCTCAAAATTGTGCGCGATGCCTTCGAACGCATGCTTGCGGGTTTGCATCCCGCCGCGCTCGCCCAGATATTTGAAATCGAGCTCATCTTTGCCGCTGCCATAGAGCAGGATGTCCTGAATATTCTGCGGCAATTCCTCAAACGGTAGATCCAGATCAAAATCGTAATGCGTGGCCAGGCTTTGCAGCATGATGAAATAGAACTGGTTACGCCGATCCCAGCCCTTGATTGCCCCCGCGCCGAGCGACAAATGCGGAAACGCCACCACCCGCTTCGGATCGAAAAAGCTGATCACGCCCAAGCCGTCGCACTTCGGGCAAGCGCCCATCGGATTGTTGAATGAGAATAGACGCGGCTCCAGTTCCGAAAGGGAGTAGTTGCACACTGGGCAGGCAAAGCGGGCGGAGAACAAATGCTCCTTCTCGCTATCCATCTCTACCGCCAGCGCGCGGCCATCGGCGTGGCGCAGCGCGGTTTCGAATGATTCCGCCAGGCGCTGTTTTACATCGGCGCGCACTTTGAGCCGGTCGACTACGACTTCGACGGTGTGCTTTTTGTTCTTGTCGAGTTTGGGCAGCTTGTCCATCTCGTACGTCTTGCCGTCGATGCGTACCCGCACAAAACCCTGCGCGCGCAGTTCGTCGAATAACTCATGCTGCTCGCCTTTGCGACCACTCACGATGGGCGCCAAGATCATCAACTTGGTGTCATCCCCCAGCGCAAGCACGTGGTCCACCATTTGCGACACGGTCTGCGATGAGAGCCCGATACCATGCTCCGGGCAATACGGGTCGCCGACACGGGCGAACATCAAGCGCAGGTAATCGTGGAT
>JAUXTZ010000060.1 GCA_030681095.1 Burkholderiales bacterium | reverse complement strand
TGCACATCAATCACGGTGCCCGCCATGCCGGACGGCACGCGCAAGCCGGTGTCTTTCACATCCGATGCCTTCTCACCAAAAATCGCGCGTAGCAGCTTTTCTTCCGGCGTGAGCTGGGTTTCGCCCTTCGGTGTTACTTTGCCCACCAGCACATCGCCCGCTTCGACTTCTGCGCCGATGTACACGATGCCGGATTCATCCAAACGGCCTGCCATACGTTCAGACAGATTGGGAATGTCGCGTGTGATTTCTTCCGGCCCGAGCTTGGTGTCGCGTGCCACAATCGACAGTTCTTCGATATGAATCGAGGTGTAGCGATCATCCGCGACCATGCGCTCGGAAATGAGGATTGAGTCTTCGAAGTTATAACCGTTCCAAGGCATGAACGCGACCATCATGTTCTGCCCCAAAGCCAACTCGCCCATATCGGTAGATGCGCCATCAGCGATGATGTCGCGGCGCGCGATGACATCGCCCACTTTGACGATGGGACGCTGATTGATATTGGTGTTTTGGTTGGAGCGTGTGAATTTGGTCAGCGTATAGATATCCACGCCCACTTCGCCTTGTGCGGTTTCATCATCATTCACGCGCACCACGACACGCGATGCATCCACGTGATCCACGATGCCGCCACGACGCGCGAACACTACCGTGCCGGAGTCAATGGCTGCCGTGCGCTCGATGCCGGTGCCGACCACGGGTTTTTCCGGGCGTAAGCAAGGCACGGCCTGGCGTTGCATGTTGGAGCCCATCAGTGCGCGGTTCGCATCATCATGCTCGAGGAAGGGAATCAGCGACGCGGCTACCGACACGATCTGTGCCGGCGCCACGTCCATGTATTCCACTTTCTCGCGCGGGGCGAGCGCGAATTCATTGTGCTGGCGGCAGGAAACAAACTCTTCCTTGAACGTGCCAGCCTTATTCAACTCAGCGTTAGCCTGCGCAATCACATATTTGCCTTCTTCGATCGCCGACAGGTAATCGATCTCATCCGACACTTTGCCGTTAATCACTTTACGGTACGGCGTTTCCAAGAAACCATATTCATTGGTCCGCGCGTATAAGGCGAGCGAGTTGATCAGGCCGATGTTCGGGCCTTCCGGTGTTTCGATCGGACATACCCGGCCGTAGTGGGTCGGATGTACGTCGCGCACTTCGAAGCCGGCACGTTCACGCGTCAAACCGCCCGGCCCTAAGGCCGATACGCGGCGCTTGTGGGTAATCTCGGACAGCGGATTGGTTTGATCCATGAACTGCGAGAGTTGGCTGGAGCCAAAGAATTCCTTGATCGCGCCCGAGACCGGCTTGGCATTGATCAGATCATGCGGCATCAGATTGTCAGATTCGGCTTGGCCCAAGCGCTCTTTTACCGCACGCTCAACCCGCACCAACCCCGCGCGGAATTGGTTTTCCGCCAATTCACCCACGGAACGCACGCGGCGATTACCGAGGTGATCGATATCATCGATCTCGCCCCGGCCGTTGCGCAATTCCACCAGGATTTGCATCACATGCACGATATCTTCCGGCGACAAGGTGGGAGAACCAACCAATGCATCGTTGCCGATGCGGCGGTTAAATTTCATCCGGCCCACTTTAGACAGGTCGTACGTCTCCGGCGCAAAGAACAAGCGATTGAATAACGCAACCACAGCATCTTCGGTGGGCGGTTCGCCTGGGCGCATCATGCGGTAGATAGCCACTTTGGCTTGCAGTTGGTCGAGCGTTTCGTCGATGCGCAGGGTTTGCGACATGTAGGCGCCTTGATTCAGATCATTGGTGTACAAAGTCTGGATCGCGCCGACACCTGCGTCGGCCAGTTTTTGCAGCAGTTCTTCAGTGATCTCGTCGTTGGCATTGGCGACGATCTCGCCGGTTTCCTTGTTAACGATATTGGTGGCCACGACGCGGCCCAACACGAAGTCTTCCGGCACGGCCAGCTTCTTCAAGCCTGCCGCTTCCATGTCGCGAATGTATTTAACGGTGATGCGTTTGTCTTTGGGCACAATCACCTTGCCCTTGGACACGAAGTCGAAGCGTGCTACTTCACCGCGCAAACGCTCGGGCACCAAGTCGAACTCAATCCCCTTCTTGCCGATATGGAAGGTATCGAAGTGGAAGAACATGGCCAGAATTTGCTCCGACGTATATCCCAGCGCCTTGAGCATAATCGTCGCCGGCATTTTGCGCCGACGATCGATACGAAAATACAGGTAGTCCTTCGGGTCGAATTCGAAGTCGAGCCACGAACCACGGTAAGGAATAATCCGGCCGGAAAATAGCAGCTTGCCCGAAGAGTGGGTCTTGCCGCGATCATGCTCGAAGAACACGCCGGGGGAGCGGTGCAACTGCGACACGATGACACGTTCGGTGCCGTTAATCACGAACGAGCCGTTGTCGGTCATGAGCGGAATTTCGCCCATATACACTTCCTGCTCCTTCGCTTCTTTGATCGTGGGCTTGGACGCTTCGCGATCCATGATCACCAAGCGTACTTTGACGCGCAGCGGGGCGGCGAAAGTCAGGCCGCGCTGTTGGCACTCCGTCACGTCGAACGGCGGCTCACCGAGCACGAAGCTCACATATTCCAGGCGAGCATTGCCGGAATGGGACGAGATCGGAAAGATCGACAAGAATGCCGCCTGCAAGCCTTCCGGCTTGCGTGTGGCGGGCGGGGTATCGGCTTGCAGGAAGGCGCGATAAGAGTCGATCTGCGTCGTCAGCAGATACGGCACTTGCAGCACACTGGCGCGTTTAGCGAAGCTCTTGCGAATTCTTTTCTTCTCGGCGAACGAGTAGGTCATGGCATCTCCGTTTTCAGGAATCGGCGTCAAGAATCAGGGTTCAAGACAACCATCGAAAGATACGCAAGACTGTTGCATACCCTTAGAAAGTTGGCTTCGCTTAAAAGCGGTAAAGGCTGGCGGCCCGATTAGGCCGCCAGCCCTACTTTTACAGCTCGGCTTACTTAACTTCGGCAGTCGCGCCGGCGTCCGTCAATTGCTTCAGGATCGCAGCGGCATCCGCTTTAGATACGCCTTCTTTGACCGCCTTCGGTGCGCCATCCACCAGATCTTTGGCTTCTTTCAAGCCCAGACCGGTGATCGCGCGCACGACCTTGATCACTTCAACTTTTTTCTCACCGGCAGCGTTCAGCATGACGGTGAATTCGGTTTGCTCTTCAGCTGCGGCAGCGGCAGCAGCGGGAGCAGCTGCCACGGCAACAGCAGCCGCAGCGGACACGCCGAATTTTGTTTCCATTTCCTTGATGAGCTCGGAGAGCTCGAGGACGCTCATGCTACCAATTGCGTCCAGTACGTCTGCTTTAGATAAAGCCATGATGTTCTCCTGTTATTTCCGAATAAATGTAAATTAAGCAGCCTGTTGCTTGTCGCGATAAGCGGCAAGCGTGCGCACAAAACGGCTCGGCACTTCGTTCAATGTCTGCACAAACTTCGTGACCGGCGCTTGCATGGTGCCCATGAGCTTGGCGAGCAATTCATCGCGCGAAGGCAGGGCAGCTAGGCTCCCCACTTCCTTCGGCCCCATGACCAGGTTCGGCATGGCGCCGCCCTTAATCACGAAATGTTCATTGCCTTTGGCAAACTCACTGAGTACTTTTGCAGCAGCAACCGGATCGGCAGAAATTGCGAACGCGAGCGGACCCGTCATTTTCTCCGCGAGCGGAGCGAATGGGGTGTCCGCGACTGCGCGCCGGACCAAGGTGTTTTTGAGCACACGGAAATACACGCCAGCCCCACGCGCTTTCGCACGTAGCGCCGTCATGTCACCTGCTTCCAGGCCGCGGTATTCCGCAAGGATAATGGACTGGGCGTTCGCCAACTGCGCGCTCACTTCCGCCACGACCACTTGCTTCTTCTCGAGATTGAGACCCACGGTCATACTCCTTTACGTCGAATACGGCTAAAAATCAGCCGCAAATCGGCGACCTGTCGGCAGGAGAACGGCTTTACTAAAGCAATCATCCTGATTTCGGGTACGCCATCTGCGTTGGGTCAGGCGTCGGGCTTCAGGCACCGGGCTTCAAAAAAACCCAAACCTAAAACCCTAAACCGGTATTAAGCCCTGACGGGCCCCTACGGTCTTTGATAACCCTCGTCACTCAACCTGGCCGCCCCTCCCCGCCGGTTACCGGAGTTGCGCTCGGTAACCGGCGGAGAGGTGGCGACCCGTCAAGTGACCAGGCCCAAAGTTCTTGCTGCTCGTTGCGCTTACGCGCTTAACGAGCCTTGATCTATTCTGATTCCCACGCCCATGGTGCTGGAGACGGAAACCTTTTTCAGGTACAGGCCCTTGGAAGCGGAGGGCTTGGCTTTATTCAGCGCCTCCACCAATGCGAGCATGTTCACTTTCAAATCTTCTACCGCGAATGAAGCACGGCCGATGGTGCATTGCACGATACCGGCTTTGTCGGTGCGATATTGCACTTGGCCCGCTTTGGCATTTTTCACTGCTTGCGCAACGTTTGGGGTCACAGTGCCGACCTTGGGGTTCGGCATCAAACCGCGCGGGCCGAGAATTTGGCCCAATTGGCCGACGACTTTCATCGCGTCCGGCGTGGCGATTGCCACGTCGAAATCCATCTTGCCTTCTTTTACCAAGGCGGCGAGGTCGTCAAAACCAACGATCTCAGCGCCCGCTTCTTTGGCCGCTTCGGCCGCTGCGCCCTGGGCAAACACCGCCACGCGCACCGATTTACCGGTGCCTTTCGGCAGCACGATGGAGCCGCGTACCAACTGGTCGGATTTACGCGCATCAATACCCAGGTTGATGGCCACATCCACCGATTCGTTGAATTTGGCGCTAGAGGTTTCCTTCACCAGCTTCAATGCGTCATCCAGAGGATAAGTCCGGGCGCGATCGACTTTGGCGAGGAGTGCTTTTAAACGTTTAGAGATCGCCATGATTAACCTTCCATTTCCACGCCCATGCTGCGGGCGGTGCCGGCCACGGTACGCACCGCAGCATCCATGTCGGCGGCGGTGAGATCGGGCATTTTAATGGTGGCAATTTCTTCCGCTTGTTTGCGGGTCAACTTGCCTACTTTGTCCATATGCGGCTTGGGGCTGCCTTTGTCGAGCTTGATGGCTTTTTTGATGAGTACCGTGGTGGGCGGCGTCTTCATGATAAAAGTGAAGCTCTTGTCCGCGTAGGCGGTGATCACCACAGGGATCGGCAAGCCCGGCTCCAAACTTTGGGTTTGGGCGTTAAAGGCCTTACAGAATTCCATGATATTGAGGCCGCGCTGACCGAGCGCAGGGCCGATAGGTGGGCTAGGATTAGCCTTACCCGCGGGTACTTGCAGCTTTACAAAGCCGACGATTTTCTTTGCCATGATGGCTCCTATTTCAGTTGAGTGGTAGCGCGCTTTCGTTACCTAACGGTTTCTACTGGCGCTCCTCTTGCCGGTGGTTTAAGGCGTCCGGCGCGCCTAAAATCAAAACCCGCGAATTCGTTGCCCTCTCTCCTAGCTCTCTCCCGCAAGCGGGCGAGAGGGACTTAGGCTCGCTACGCGAGTTGCACCTTATGCTTTCTCGACCTGACCAAAATCTAATTCGACCGGCGTTGAACGCCCGAAAATCAGTACCGATACGCGTAGCTTGCTCTTGTCGTAGTTGATCTCTTCCACGTTGCCATGGAAATCGGTGAACGGGCCTTCCGTCACGCGCACTGCCTCGCCCACTTCGTACAACACCTTCGGTTTCGGCTTTTCTACGCCCTCTTGAATCTGCTGCATCAGGGCTTGCACTTCTTTTTCGGTAATCGGCGTTGGCTTCGCGGCCGAACCACCGATGAAACCCGTCACCTTGGGCACGTCTTTCACCAAGTGCCAGGTTTGCTCGTTCATGTCCATCTCGACCAGTACATAGCCGGGGAAAAATTTGCGTTCGCTGATGGCCTTCTGGCCCGCCTTCATTTCGACCACTTCTTCCACCGGCACTAAAATCTGCCCGAATTTATCTTCCAGATGCTCGCGCTTGATGCGCTCATCCAGCGTGCGTTGCACGCTTTTCTCGAAGCCGGAATAAGTGTGCACAACATACCAGCGCTTGGTCATTACGCTCCCCGACTCGTTAACGATTTCACGATGGTGGCCAACAAGGTATCCACACCGAATATAAACAACGCCATCAACACCACGAACACAAACACGATCCCCGTGGTCTGCATCGCTTCTTTGCGTGTAGGCCACACGACCTTTTTGGCTTCATCCACCGCTTCTTTGGAGAAGCCTGCGAATTGACGGCCAGAGGGCGTAAACCAAGCCATCACACCCGCCGCAACCACCCCGCCCAGCACGACTAAGATTCGCACCACCAGCGGTTTGTCGCCCAGCAAGTAGAATCCGGCCAGACCCGCCACAATAAACAGGCCCGCCAGCATCAATTTAAGTTTGTTCGCCATTTATCTTTAATTATCTTTATCTGGGGCACGTTCCGCCCATCTACTGCAGCCGCATTATTGTGGCAAGTCTGGCAGGCCAGGAGGGCCTCGAACCCCCAACCTTCGGTTTTGGAGACCGACACTCTGCCAATTGAGCTACTGGCCTAACTTCTGTGAGGCGCGAGGTGTTAGGTGTGAGGTGCGGGTGTTACCCCTTACCCCTCACGCTTCACCCCTCACCACTATTCAATAATCTTCGCTACCACACCCGCGCCGACGGTCCGCCCACCTTCGCGAATCGCGAAGCGCAAGCCATCTTCCATCGCGATCGGCTGAATCAGCGAAACCGTGATCGAGACGTTGTCACCCGGCATGACCATTTCCGTACCCGCTGGCAATTCAACCGAACCCGTCACGTCCGTGGTG
>JAUXTZ010000057.1 GCA_030681095.1 Burkholderiales bacterium | reverse complement strand
GCCGATACGCCGACGATGTTGGCGATGGTGGCGGTGGGCGCGATGGCGATGCAATTGGAGTTGCGCATGCCGACTTGTTTGATGCGATTGCGCAGGCCGTCCCAATCCAGGGTCATGCTTTCGTTGTATTCCAAATAGCCGCCGCGCTCTTCTGCCAAGAGCTTGAGCGAATCGAGCGGGAGGATGCCACGATCCCACAGCGAGCCGTTAAAGCTGTTGTAGCGGCCGCGCTCTTCGGCCAGATCGGTCGAGGCCCAGTAGGCGTAATAGGTCACCGCTTCCATCGAACGGTCGGCGAACTCGACCGCTTGCTCCGTCGCGTAGGGGATGCGCAGCTCGTACAGGCAATCTTGGAAACCCATGATGCCCATGCCCACCGGACGGTGTGTCATATTGGAGGTGCGCGCCTTGCCGACGGAGTAGTAGTTGATGTCGATCACGTTATCCAGCATGCGCATCGCGGTGCGCACGGTGGTTTTGAGTTTGTCGTGGTCGAGTTGGCCGTCTTTAAGATGGTTCACCAGATTGACCGAACCCAGGTTGCACACGGCGATTTCGTCTGCATTGGTGTTGAGCGTGATCTCGGTGCAAAGGTTGGAGCTGTGCACCACGCCCATGTGCTGCTGCGGGCTGCGGATATTGCACGGGTCTTTGAAGGTGATCCACGGGTGGCCAGTCTCGAACAACATAGAGAGCATCTTGCGCCATTGCGCTAGGGCGGAGACTTTCTTGAATAGCTTGATCTCGCCGCGCGCGGCTTTTGCTTCGTAGGCGGTATAGGCGCGCTCGAAGTCTTTGCCGAATCTGTCGTGCAGGTCTGGGGCTTCGGAGGGGGAGAATAAGGTCCACTCGCCGTTTTCCATCACGCGCTTCATGAATAGATCGGGAATCCAGTTCGCGGTATTCATGTCGTGGGTGCGGCGGCGGTCATCACCAGTGTTTTTGCGCAGCTCCAGAAACTCTTCGATATCCATGTGCCAGGTTTCGAGGAAGGCGCACACCGCGCCCTTGCGCTTGCCGCCTTGGTTCACGGCCACGGCGGTGTCGTTGACTACTTTTAAGAACGGGATCACGCCTTGCGATTTGCCGTTGGTGCCTTTGATGTGGCTGCCCATGGCGCGCACCGGTGTCCAGTCGTTGCCCAGGCCACCGGCGAATTTTTGCAGCATGGCATTTTCTTTGATCGCCTGGTAGATGCCGTCGAGGTCGTCGGAAACAGTGGTGAGGTAGCAGCTAGAGAGTTGATTGTGGCGCGTACCGGCGTTGAATAGCGTGGGGGTCGAGCTCATGAAATCGAAACGCGAGAGCACGTTGTAGAACTCGATGGCGCGCGCTTCGCGGTGGATTTCGTTAATCGCCAAGCCCATCGCCACGCGCATGAAAAAGGCTTGCGGCAACTCGATGCGCTGCTCATCAATATGCAGGAAATAACGGTCATACAGGGTTTGCAGACCGAGGTAGCCAAATTGCAGGTCGCGCGAGGAATCGAGCGCTTTGCCCAGCAAATCGATATCAAATTGCGCCAGGCGCGGGTCGAGCCGCTCGGCTTCGATGCCTTGTTTAATAAAGCGCGGGAAATACTCGGCATAGCGCGTAGCCATTTCGCCTAGCGCTACTTCTTCGCCCAGCACTTCGAGGCGGATGTTGTTGAGTAGCAGGCGCGCGGTGACTTGAGAATAGGCCGGCTCTTTTTCGATCAGGGCGCGAGCGGCCAGAATGGAGCACTTGCGCACTTCTTCCATCGGCACGCCGTCGTATAGGTCGCGCAGCGTGGCTTCCAGAATCGTTTGGGCGGAAACGGCATCGCCCAGATCTGCGCACGCGTCACTAATCAGGCCTTGCAGCTGGGCCATATCGAGCGGATGGGTGACGCCATTTTCCATTACTTGGAGTGTGTGCTCACCCGTGCCCTGCGCTTGCTTTTGCGCGGCACGCTCTTGCGTGCGACGCTCGCGGTACAGCACATAGGAGCGGGCCACGTCGTGCTCGCCGGAACGCATCAGCGCCAGCTCGACTTGGTCTTGAATCTCTTCAATATGGAAGGTACCGCCATGCGGCTGACGCCGAATCAGCGCGTTGACCACCGATGCGGTCATGCCATCCACCACCTCGCGGATACGGGCCGAAGCCGCTGCCTGACCGCCATTGACCGCGATGAAGGCTTTAGTCATCGCGATCGAAATCTTGGAAGGCTCGAACACCACCACGCTGCCGTTGCGGCGGATGACTTTATGTTCGAGGTATTGGGTTTGGTTCGCGGTGGGCGTGGTGCTAGAGAACGACTGCACCTGGGTGGTGGATTCGGTGGTGCTGGTGGCAATATGCATCGAGTGTATCTCCCCTATTATCGATTTATTCAGCAAAATTACGGGGTTAAAGCCAAACCCGAAAACCACAAGATGTTGTGTTTGTCAGGCAGGTTGGGAACTAATTCTAGTAACTTGCTTGAGGTCATGCAACAAATATTTCACATCTTTTTATGGGGGGATAAAACGCATTCAAACAAGGGGCTTGGGGTGGCCAATTCGGGCCTCGGCATCCGGAATGGGGGGCAGTGGTAATATGAGTATATAAGTCAAAAACAAGCGTAAGCCGGATGAACTCGGTTAAAAAAGGTTTTAACAATGAAACATACCGCCGCCCTCCTCATTAGCTGCCCCGACCAAAAAGGCCTGGTCGCCGGCATCGCCGACTTTCTTTTAAAACACGACGCCAACATCCTGCACGCCGACCAGCACCAGGATGCCGAGTTAAAGCTGTTTTTGATGCGGGTGGAATGGGATCTGGCGGGTTTCGATTTGAATATGGAGGGATTCGAAGCGGCGTTTAAGCCGATTGCCGCGAAATTCCAAATGAATTGGCGGCTGGCCTTATCCAGCTACCGGCCCAAGATGGCGGTGTTCGTGTCGAAATACGACCACTGCTTGGCCGACCTGCTCTATCGCCACCAAGCGGACGAGCTGCATTGCGATATTCCTTTGATCGTCAGCAACCACGCCGACACGCATTGGTTGGCCGATGCTTACAAAGTACCGTTCCAGCATGTAGCGGTGGCCAAGGATGCGAAACATGAAGCCGAACGCGACCAACTGGCGCTGCTGCGCCACCACCATATCGACTTCATCGTACTGGCGCGCTATATGCAGGTGCTCTCAAAGGAATTCATTCACCACTTCCCCAACCGCATCATCAATATCCACCACTCGTTTCTGCCCGCCTTCCACGGCGCGCGGCCCTACCATCGGGCGTTCGAGCGCGGCGTCAAACTCATCGGCGCCAGCAGCCACTACGTGACCGAATCGCTGGACGACGGCCCGATCATCGAGCAAGACGTGGCACGCATCTCGCACCGCGACCAGATTGAAGATTTGATGCAAAAAGGCGCAGATTTGGAAAAAATCGTGCTGTCACGCGCGGTGCGCTGGCATATCGAGAACCGGGTGCTGGTGTATGCGAATAAGACGGTGGTGTTTGATTAGCGACCGGAGGATTGTCGCTCGATCTTCCTCTACCCTTATTCTTTATAACGACATTCCAATTTGGGCGGCATCTTCAGCTTGAAGCCGCGCAATAGCGGCCTGGAAGTCCTGTAGCGCTTGCTTGAGCGCCGCGGAGATTTCCGTATGAGAAATGATCCCCGCTTCGTCCAACTGCGCACCCAACATCGGCAGAGTGACGCAAGCCTCATTGACTATCTGGGCGGACATGACCGTGAGGGTCTCCCTCAAGCATGCTTGCGCATGCACCGCACGCGGCGATGCGTTGAACAGGGAAATTGGCTTGTTCACAAACGCCTCGCTCCCCACCATCCAGTCCAGCGCATTCTTCAATACGCCAGTGACGCCGTGGGCGTATTCCGGGCTGGCGATCAGAACGCCGTCCGCCGCCGCCAGGTGAGCGCGCAAGTTCGCGACCGAAGGCGAGTCAGTTGCTTCGATATCCGGATTGAACAGCGGGAGTCCCCCAAGATGCTCGAACAGTATGACGGCAATGCCAGGGGGCGCCAGGCGAGCGGTCGCGCGCAACAGGGCAGTGTTGATCGATGCCGCACGCAGGCTGCCAGAAATAGCCAGTAACTTAGTGATTCTCAACAGGGGTTCCAGTTCATTTGATCCACGTGCTCGCTACCTTATCTGGATCGGCGCGGCCCGTGCAAAGTTTGTTACCGTTCCGATCGGCAGATGGTCGGCTTCATCCCGCCCGTAGTGCGCTGCCCGGATGATGCGCTGCTCATCCACCAGGAAATCCGCCGGCATGGTCGTCAGCTTGCCGCCGAAACTGGTCGGCCAATACCCTTTGACAAATAGCGCATGCAGCACAGACGGCAGGTGAATTGCAGCCCCTTTGAGCGTGCCGGCCAAGGAGCGCTCGATACCGTATTCCCGATAGTAGATATTGTGCTCGTCGGCCAGGATGGGGAACGGCGAGCGGTGACGTTGCGCATGGCGCCGCAGGTTTGCCGGCGACGAATCGAAAATCGCGACGATGCTGAAGTTGTCGCCGAACTCGTCGAAGCGGCTTACCAACTCATGAATACGGAGATTGCAGAAGGGGCAGGCGGCGAAGCGGAAGAAGGAAAGCATGAAGCGCTTGCCCGCTATGCGATCGAGTCCGAAATCCGTGCCGTCCACGGCAGGCAGACGGATGTCGCCGATTGTTTCGCCCACGCTGCGTCGCATGATCCCGCTCCCCGCTTAGCTTGCCTGCGCCAGACGCGGCCACGGATAGCCTTGTGCGCCGAGATCGGCCAAGTGTTCGCGTACAGCGGTGCGCCAATCCTTCTGCGCGACGTATCCCAGTTTTTGCTGCGCATAGTCGTTCGGGCAGAGCCAATCCTCGCTCAGGTGCACGATGGAACGGGTGAGGAAGGGGGAGGAGCCGGGCAGGATGGGATGGAGTTTTTCCATCAGCCAGCCGAAGGCATAACCCGCCGGATACGGTACGCTGTATAGCGGTTGGAGGAAGCCGGTTTCTGCGGCGATGAATTCGATCACCTCCCGCATCGTAGGAAATTGCGAGCCGCAGATATTGAAGGATTCGTAGCCATCCAAGCCATCTACGACGGCGGCGAGCGCGAAGCCCATGCCCAAATCCGTGTCCGCCACCAGCGGCATGCGCTTGCGTCCGCCGGCGAGCCAGGGAACCAGATAGGTTCGCAGTCGTGGCACCAATGCCGGTAACAATCCCAGCCGATTGCCTTTTCCGATGAAATTCCCCAAGCGCAAGGTGACCATCTGCGTGCCGCGCTGACTGTTGGCGCGCATGTGGTGGTCGAGGTCGATCAGCCGATCAAGATGGGGCCAGAAGCCCGTGTGCCGGGTGGACGAGCGATCATCGTGGGCCGAGCCGTCATGATGAACTTCGCCGATCGCGATGGTGCTGGCCTGGATGAAGCGTTTCACGCCGTGGCGGATGGATTGCTCGATCAGATCGATGTTGGGTTCGAAAAAGCGGGCGCGCTCCAGCTTGGCGTGGTTCCACATGGCGGCCCACGATGCGGCATGGCAAATCACGTCGACGCCTTGCACCACATCGCGCCGGTAGGCCGGGTTCAATAGATCACCGATTCGCACTTCACCTTTAAACGCCGCGGGCAGCTTCGCACACGAGCGGCAAGCGGCGACCACTTCCACCTTGGGCTGCGCCATCAGCGCCTTGAGTACATTGCCGCCGAGAAATCCGGTGGCGCCGGTTACGAGAACGCATTTGGGGGTTGTGCCAGGCATGCTTTTCCTTTGTATTTTGTTTAGGAACCTACTTGGGTAAACAGCGCCAGACCGGCCAGCACCCAGAGTGTGACGAGGACTGCATTGCTGGCGGCAAATACCAGCATGCGATGCATTACTTTGTTGTAGGTGAGATGGATGGCGCTGTGTAGCACGCGCAGCGCCACGTAGGCCCACGCAAGGTAGATTGCGCTCACGGACGACGTCGCGCTGACGTACAGGGTGAGACACACGACGTAGAACAGGAGCGGCGCCTCAAGCAGGTTCATGTAGTTGCGGTTGGGGATGCTCACGGCGGACGGAACCGCGCTCGATTCCCCGAGCTTGAAATCGGCTGCGGTGACTTCGCCGCGAAAAGCTGCGCGGATACGCTGGAAAGGGATGAGAAGCAGCACGGAGCCGGTCCATGCGGCCAGCGCAAACACGGGAGAGAGGATTGCCGGATCGTTCATGGCACGTTCTTTCGTGTAAGACGATTGTCTTACTATAATCAGACAATCGTATGACTGTCAAGGCGGCTGACATGGCTATAATGACCGCATGGCAAAGAAACCGCATCCGGCCCCGGGGCAGGGTGAAACCGTACGGCGTGAAATCGTCGAGGCGGCGAACCGTCTGTTCTATCACCGCGGCTACAACCAGACCTCATTTACCGATATCGCGGAAGCGGCGGGCATTCCGCGCGGCAATTTCTATTATTACTTCAGGAGCAAGGACGACATTCTGGGTGCGGTGATCGATGCCCGGATCGAGCGCATTCGCGCCATGCTCGCGGAGTGGGACGCGGCCGAGCCGGATCCGCGACTACGCTTAAAGCGTTTCGCCCAAATGATCCGGGGTTCGGAAAAAGACTTGCTGCGTTATGGCTGCCCCATGGGGTCGTTGAACATCGAGTTGGGCAAGGCGCAACCGGCGCTGAAGGCCCGCGCCAAGAAGATGTTCGATTTGTTCATCGATTGGCTGGCGCGGCAGCTCGCCGCGCTGGGGCAAGCAGACGCCTCAAGATTGGCGCTGCAAGCCATGGGGCGTGTGCAGGGTGTGGCGGTCATGACGCAGGTCTACGGCGATCGCGAATTCATGCGCGCGCAACTCGCGGAATTCGATGCGTGGATCGAGTCGTTGCCCGCGCAAGGCCCTGCAAAATAATGGCGGAAGGAAGTGGGAGTCGAACCCACCTGAACACGACTGACGTGCTCAACCGGATTTGAAGTCCGGCCGTCCCACCGGGGAGCGAATCCCTTCCATTCGGTGGTGCTTCTTAAAGCTAAATCATTCTACTGTGTGGCTGGCGAATGTCGTCGTGCCCGGGCGCGGCCGATGCGCATCGCCGATGCGCTGCGTATAGCCCATGCGGTCAAAACATTCCAATATCTGTATCGCCAGTTTGCGGCCGGTGCCGATGCGGTCGCGGAATTCCGCCGCCGAGGCGGCGCCCTGCGCTTCCGCCAACTCACGCACGATGCCGGCCAATACCTCCACCGCTTCCCGCGTGAAGTAGTGATCATGGGCGACCAGATAGGTTTGTCCGGTGCGGCTGACGCGCTTCATCAGCATGCGTGCCTTGTCCTCTTCCAGTAGCAGCGAGCGCGCAATGTCGCGCACGCGGGGTGGCTGGAATGGATTTTCGCTTAGCATGGGCCGCACCTTGAGCCACAGTTTTTCCTCGTTGGCGGAGAGCCGCACCTTATGCTCGGGCAGGTGCAGCCAGGGGCCGCTTTGCGTGATGTGTTTGTCGTGCAGCAACTCGTCCAGCAGCGCCGCGAACACCGGGCGCTCTGCCGTGGGTAAGGTCATGCGGCGCAGGCGCTCGCGGTCAGGGCCGAGGGTGTCGCTTTCCTGCTCATGCATCGCAGCCAGGCGCGCGAGGATGGTTTGCTTGAGCGTTTCCCAGCGACTCGTGGAACAGGCCCAGTTCGCTACGCTGCGCATGGGTAGATTCGATTGCAAGACACCGATTTCATCCGCCCGCAGATTCCAGTTACGCGCGAAGCGTTCCAGGTCGACGCCTTCCGCGCTGTGTTCCAGCGCGGCGGCCAGTGCGGTACCGGCATCGGTCGTTTCCAGCGAATGCAGTACGGCGATGCGCGCAGCTTTGCGCCGGTTGCGTGCGGGCGGAAATATATCCAGCACCACGCCGCCGCCCAGGGTGCGGGTGGCCGATTGATCGCGCACGATGAAACGGTCGCCATGCACCGCGCACAGCGGTTTGTCGGTGACAATCTGCACCAGCATGTCGCTACCAGGCTGCATGGTCTCGCCTTCCAGCAGCGCGATGCGCGCGGTCACGTCCGAGGCGCCAAGATGGAAATGCACCGGCGACCAATGTTTGAGCGACTTCGCTTCCGACGGCAGCAGGCGCAGCCGCGCATCCAGGCGCTGGATCGGTTGATGTAGCTCCGCGCCGAGCACCCAGTCGCCGCGATGTACGTCCTGCTTTTCCAGTTGTGCGCCGGCGATATTGAGCGCGCAGCGTTGGCCTGTGCGTCCGATGTCTGATGCTCGATTCTGGGCGTGAATACCGCGCACGCGCACTTCCAAGCCAGATGGAGAAAGGATCAATTTGTCATTCGTGTGCACCTTGCCCGAGAACACCGTCCCGGTAACCACGGTGCCGGTGCCGGGTAGCGTGAATACCCGATCCACGGCGAGGCGAAAATAGCCGCACGCTTCACGCGGCGGCGTGCCGGTTGCGGTCTGTTCCAGATGTGCGCGCAACGCCGGGATGCCTTCACCGCTGAGCGACGATAGCGGAAAGATCGGGCAGTCTTGCAATTGGGTACCGGCGAGCAGGTCGGCGATTTCCCGCCGTGCTTCATCCACGCGCGCCGGGCTCACGCAGTCGATCTTGGTGAGTGCCACTGCACCGCGATTCAGACCCAGCAAACCGAGAATGGCTAAATGCTCGCGTGTCTGCGGCATGGGGCCATCATCGGCGGCGA
>JAUXTZ010000009.1 GCA_030681095.1 Burkholderiales bacterium | reverse complement strand
AAAGCGGCCGATAGTAAATCGAGTCGAGCTATGCGCCAATTCGTCGCTGCGGCCCAAGGCACGCAAAACATAAGACGGCTCAAGGCTGGCGGAGGTGCAAGCGGAGCCGCTGGACACCGCGACGTCCTTGATCGCCATGAGCAGCGATTCGCCTTCGACGAAATTGAAGCTGATATTCAGGTTGTGCGGCACGCGGCTAAGCATATCGCCGTTGACGTACACCTCTTCCATGTCTTGCAGGCCTTTCAAGAGCCGGTCGCGCAGCATGCGAATGCGCTCGTTCTCGGTCGCCATTTCTTCACGCGCAATGCGAAAAGCTTCGCCCATGCCGGCGATCTGGTGCGTCGCCAGCGTGCCGGAACGCAGACCGCGTTCGTGCCCGCCACCATGCATTTGCGCTTCGAGGCGGATCCGTGGCTTGCGCCGCACATACAGTGCGCCAATGCCTTTCGGGCCATAGGTTTTGTGCGCGGAGAACGACATCAAGTCGACTTTAAGTTGTTGCAGGTCGATGACGACTTTGCCGGTGGCTTGCGCCGCGTCGACGTGGAAAATTACGCCTTTTGCGCGACAGATTTCACCGAGCTGGGCGATGTCTTGGATCACGCCGATTTCGTTGTTCACATACAGAACCGACGCCAGAATCGTATCGGGCCGCAGCGCGGCTTTGAATTGCTCGATATCCACCAAGCCATTGGTTTGCACCGGCAGATAAGTGACTTCGAAACCTTGGCGTTCCAACTCGCGCATGGTGTCCAGCACCGCCTTGTGTTCAGTCTTTAACGTGACCAGATGTTTGCCCTTGCCTTGGTAGAAGTGGGCCGCGCCTTTGATCGCCAGGTTATTGGATTCAGTGGCGCCAGAGGTCCAAATAATTTCCTTCGGATCTGCGTTCACCAATTGAGCGACTTGTTCGCGCGCTTCTTCCACGGCTTTTTCCGCTTCCCAGCCAAAGGGATGCGAGCGCGAGGCCGGGTTGCCGAAATGCTCGGTCAAATAAGGAATCATTTTTGCTGCCACGCGCGGATCCACCGGAGTGGTCGCGGAGTAGTCCAGATAAATCGGGGTCTTCACCATCTTTGCGGTCCTAAAATAAAATCGATTACGCAGCGGCTACGCTGGTGATGCGTTTGTCTTTCATCACCGATACTTTATCTGTCTGGGTGTTTTGAGTAGCAACCAGATCGGCAAGTGAAACCGCTTCCAAGTATGAGTAAATGTGTTTGTTCAGGCCGGTCCACAGATCGTGGGTCATGCAAGGGCGATCATCCAGGCAGTTAGCCAAACCACCGCATTTGGTTGCTTCGACTGGTTCGTCCACAGCGCGGATGATCTCGGCGACTGAAATTTCACCAGTGCCTCGGGCTAGGCAATAACCGCCGCCGGGGCCGCGTACGCTTTCCACCAGGGCGTTGCGGCGTAGCTTGCCGAACAATTGCTCCAGGTAGGAAAGGGAGATTTTTTGACGGTCGCTGATGCCGGCCAAGGTGACGGGGCCATTGCCATTACGCATGGCCAAATCCAGCATCGCGGTTACTGCAAAGCGTCCTTTTGTGGTCAGTCTCATGTCTATACCCCTGTTTAAGCAGAACTTGATGATGTCAGGGTAGCGTTCCCTACTAAATTAGTCAACTATTTTGTTCAGGTAGTTCACATCAAATTTCTCTTCCGCTACGGAGACCGTGTGCATATCTGCGCCGAGCTTCTCTAAAGCCTTCAAAATCAGTTGCATACGTTGATCATTCGCAGCCGTGTGATCGAGAATGGCGTGGATCGCCTGCACCATGGGATCATTCATATCCTGGCTAATCGCATAGGCGGAAAATCCCATTTTCTCGGCGGTTTCAGCCCGGATTTTGGCTTGATCGCTATCCAGGATACGGGCCGGAACACCGACGGCGGTGGCCCCTGGCGGTACGTCCTTCACCACAACGGCGTTGGAACCGACCTTGGCGTTTTCGCCGATGGTGATCGGCCCGAGAATTTTTGCGCCAGCACCGATCACCACACCGCGCCCCAGGGTGGGGTGGCGTTTGCCTTTGTTCCAGGTGGTGCCACCCAAGGTGACGCCGTGATACAGGGTGCATTCGTCGCCGATTTCCGCGGTTTCACCCACCACTACGCCCATGCCGTGGTCGATGAAAACGCGGCGGCCAATGGTGGCGCCGGGGTGAATCTCAATGCCGGTAAACCAGCGCCCGAGGTGGGACAGGAAGCGCGCCAGCCAGCGCAAGCCGTGCGTCCACAGGAAATGCGCCAGACGATGGAATAGCAGCGCATGCACCCCCGGATAGGTGGTGAGCACCTCAAAGGTGGAGCGGGCCGCCGGGTCGCGTTCAAAAACGACCGCTATGTCTTCGCGCAGATGGTTGAACATGGTGCTGTCTTTGAATGTAAGACAATTATTATATTTTAAGTAGACTAATTCAGTCCACTTTCTATTTAACGTTCAAATTGATGGATTTAAGCATGCCCATCAGGATGTTCAGCTCTTCTTTTTCAAGCACTGTGCGCGCGAATAATCTTCGCACCCTAGGCATGAGACGTTTAGGGTTATTCGGGTCGAGAAACTGTATGCGGATCAGGGTTTCTTCTAAGCGTTTGTAGAAAAGTTCGATGTCATCCAAGCGTGCCAACTCGATGGGCGCTTGCGTGGGTTGAGGCGCAGCGAGCCAAGCCATGCGCAGCTCATACGCCATGATTTGCACTGCGCTGGCGACATTCAATGAGGTGTATGCCTCATCGGTGGGAATAGAGATCATGAGCTGGCATTTGCTCAGCTCATCATTCGAGAGTCCATAGGCCTCGTTGCCGAACAGTAATGCTACTTCTTGCGTCGCGGCGATTTGCATCAAGCGTTGCGCAGCCTCGCGCACATCCACACAGGTGTGGCCCATATGTCGTTTGCGCGCGGTCAGGCCCGCCGCGAAAACGCAACCGGTGAGCGCTTCATCCAGCGTGGTGTGGACTTGCGCATTTTGCAGCACATCTTTTGCATCGCAGGCCAAGGCATCGGCCTCGGCATGGGGAAAGCGTCGCGGTTCGACCAAATGCAAACGCTGTAGTCCCATGGTCTTCAACGCACGCGCAGCGGCCCCGATATTGCCGGGATGACTGGTGTGGTCGAGCACGATGCGGATATTCGATAGCGGGCTTGGGGCGTTTTTCATTTAAAATGTCGGCTTCGTTCTTTAAGTCAATTCGAGAAAGTTCACATGTCCCCGATGTTATCAATTGCGGTGAAGGCCGCCCGCCGCGCTGGTTCTCTCATCAATCGCGCGACCCAAGATCTGGATTTGCTTACCGTTGAGCGCAAAGGCGTCAGTGACTATGTCAGCGAGGTAGATAGGATGGCGGAACAGGCCATCGTCGAAGTCTTGCTCGAAGCCTATCCCGATCACGCGATTTTAGCAGAAGAGGGCGGTGCTCAAGGCCACTCCGATTATCTGTGGATTATCGATCCGCTCGACGGCACCACCAACTTTTTGCACGGCTTTCCCCAATTCGCGGTGTCCATCGGCTTACAGATCAAGGGCGTGCTGAACCTGGCCGTGGTGTACGACCCGACGCGCAATGAACTTTTCACCGCCACGCGCGGGCGCGGTGCTCACCTTAACGATCGGCGTCTACGCGTCAGCAAACAGACGCGCTTGCAAGAATCCTTGATCGGCACCGGCTTTCCCTACCGCGATTTCACTTACCTGGATGACTATCTCAAAATGTTCCGCGAACTGCTGCCCAAAACGGCGGGGCTGCGCCGGCCGGGCTGTGCTTCGCTCGATTTGGCTTATGTCGCGGCCGGGCGTTACGATGGTTTTTGGGAAGCAGGATTGAAACCTTGGGATATGGCGGCCGGCGTGCTGCTGATTCAGGAAGCAGGTGGCCTGGTCACCGATTTTGACGGCGGAGAAAATTACATGGCGACCGGCAATGTGGTGGGGGGCAATCCCAAGGTGTTCTCACAATTGTTGCAAGTGATTCAGCCGCACATGTCGGCGCGGCTGCGCAGCCCGGCGCCCTAGGAGTCTGTCGGGCGGGCTCATAACCAACGCGCGTGAAGGCGGAAAGAGGGGCTAAATTTCGTGATAATTTTTCCGCTACTTCAAATAGGCATCGAACAACGCCTACACCGCGTTTACGGATATTTCGAGACGGATCGGCGCACGATATATAAGGAGAATGAAAATGCATAAATATTTCTGGCTGCTTTGCCTGATGGCCGCGAGTGCTACGGCGTATGCGCAAAAAGAAATCGTATTTGGCATTTTCCCTTATGTGTCGCCGAGCGAACTGGTGCGCTATCACGCGCCGCTCAGGCAGTATCTTTCCCGCACCCTGGATCGGCCCGTCACCTTGGTGACGGCGCCGGACTTCAAGGCGCTCATCGAGCGCACCCAGCGCGGCGAATACGATATCGTACTCACCGCGCCGCATCTGGGCCGCTTGGCGCAAATCCGCGACGGCTATCAGCCCGTGGCGCGCACCCGGCACGAAGTGCAGGGTCTGTTCCTTGCGCGCAAGGATGCCGGCATCGCCAAGCCGGAAGACATCAAAGGCAAGCGCATTATGATGGCCGAACCGCTCTCCATTGTCTTTCATATGGCGGAGGGGCTATTGAACGAGCATGGTGTGTTCCTGGACAAGAACGCCACGCTGATCGAAACCAAGGCGCACAACAACGCGATGTATGCCCCTTTGCGCGACGAGGCGGATGTCGGCGTGACTGGTTTTCGCCTGTGGGAGGGCATGCCCCCCGAGGAAAAAGACAAGCTGGTCGTGGTGGCGGCGACGCGCAAGGTGCCGGGCTTTTTCGTGCTGGCGCATCAGCGCATGCCGGCCGCTGAGGTAGAGCGGCTGCGCCGCGCGCTGCTCGCATTCGAACATTCGCCGGAAGGGCCAGCCGACTATGCGGTGAAGAGCCTCAAGGGTTTCAGCAAGATCGATGCCAAGGATCTCGCCGAGCTCGATCCCTATGTGAAGTTTCTGCTGGAGCGGCCATAGCGCCATGACGCGGGGCGCCCCTATCCCGGCTTGGCGCTCGCTGCGGTTCAGGCTGGTGCTCGTCAGCCTGCTGGTGGAAATCACCATGCTCGGGCTGCTCTTGGCCAACAGCTTGCGCCTGCTCAATGAAACGCTCGAAGCGCAGACCCAGGCGCGGCTCGAGGCGGTGACACCACTGCTCGATGCGGCGCTCGCCGGGCCGTTGTTCGCGCGCGACCATGCTACGCTCAACGAGATCCTGAACAAGCTCGTCACCAGCCGCCTGTCCGAGTTTCAATACATCGTGGTGTACGACAATCGCGGCAGGGTGTATGCCCGGCAGGGGGCGGTGGACGTGCGGCGGATGCCGCGGACCGACGCTACGGTCAAGGACAGCCTGAGCGACCAGATATTCGACGCCAGCGCCCCGCTGCAGCTCGCTGGGCAGACAGTCGGCGAGGTGCGCTATGGGTTGACCCTGAAATCGCTGATTGCCTCACGCGACCTGATTTTTACGCAAGGTTTCGCGATCGCCTCGGGCGAGGTGCTGCTTTCCTTCATTCTGCTGGCATTCGGGGGATATTGGCTGACGCGCAATATCCGCATCTTGATGCACGGCGCGCGCCGGGTGGCGTCGGGGGATTATTCGCAGCCGATCCCCGTTTCCAGCAAGGACGAAATCGCCCAGCTCGCGGCAGATTTCAATGCGATGACTGCTGCGATTCGAGACCGGATCGATGCCTTGCGCCATTCGGAAAAAGCGCTGTTCGAAGAAAAGGAGCGGGCAGAAGTGACGCTGCATTCCATCGCCGAGGGCGTCATCGCCACTGATGTGGAAGGCCGGGTGGTCTATCTCAACCCGGTGGCGGAGTCGTTGACCGGCCATATCTTGTCCGAAGCACGGGGCGAGCCGGTGGCGCGCATTTATCGCACGCTGGACGAGGTGACCCAGGCGCCAACGAGCAATCCGGTGTTGGATTCCTTGCGCGAGCAAACCGTGATCACACGCCAGGCGCGCATCACCCTGGTGGGCGATAGCCGGCGGCATGCGGTGGAAGATACCGCCGCGCCGATTCGCGGCCGGGAAGGGCAAGTGATGGGCGCGGTGCTGGTGTTCCGGGATGTGACCGCGACCCGCGAGCTGGCGCTGCAATTGGAGTATCACGCTTCTCACGATGCACTGACCGGCTTGGTCAACCGGCGTGAATTTGAGCACGAAGTAGAAGCCGCGCTGGCCGAGGCGGGGTCGTTGGAGCGCGAGAGCGCGTTGTGCTATCTCGACCTGGATCAATTCAAGGTCGTCAACGATACCTGCGGCCATCCGGCCGGCGACGAACTGCTGCGGCAGCTAGCGCGTCTGATCCGCAGCAAGGTGCGCGACGCGGACACCGTCGGCCGTTTGGGTGGCGACGAATTCGGCGTGCTGCTCCACGGCTGCGGCATCCATCAAGCGGAAAGCATCGCCCGCGACATTCGCGATAGCGTGCGCGGGTATCGCTTCGCGTGGGAGGCGCGCCGCTTCGAGGTCGGCGTCAGCATCGGCCTGGTGCCGATCCGCGCGGATAGCGGGGGGCTGGCCGAGATATTCAGCGCGGCGGATGTCGCGTGCTACGTCGCCAAGGACAAGGGGTCGAATCAGATTCACGTTTACCAAGTGGACGACATCGAACACGCGCGGCGGCGCGGCGAGATGCAGTGGTCCACCCGCATCAGCGCTGCCCTGAAGGAAAACCGTTTTGTGCTCTATGTGCAACGCATCGAGCCGATTTCCGCGGCGGCCGGCGATGCCGCGCACTACGAGATACTGGTGCGGATGGTGGAGGAGGACGGCACAATCATCCTCCCCGCCCGTTTCATCGGCGCCGCAGAGCGCTACCACCAGATGATCGGCATCGATCGCTGGGTGGTGCAGCAGGCGCTGACGCTGCTTCAGGATGGCGGCGGCCTGGAGATCGCGCGGGATGCCATGTTCACGCTCAATCTGTCCGGCCAAACCCTCGGCAGCACGGAGTTTCTGGGCTTCGTTAAACACGCAATTCTGACCAGCGGGATAGACGCATCCCGGCTCTGCTTCGAGATCACCGAAACCGCTGCAATCGCCAATCTCGGTAAGGCGGCGTCGTTTATCGCGGAGCTGAAGGCGATGGGATGCCGCTTCGCGCTCGACGATTTCGGCAGTGGCTTGAGTTCCTTCGCTTATTTGAAAGCGCTGCCGGTGGAGTACCTCAAGATCGACGGCACCTTCATCAAGGATATGATGCGCGACACCAACGACCTTGCGATGGTGACGGCGATTAATCAGGTGGGGCATATGGTCGGCATTCAGACCATCGCCGAATGCGTGGAAAACGCGGCGACCCTGGATAAGCTGCGGGAGATCGGCGTGGATTTCGCTCAGGGTTATTACCTGCATCAACCGGAGGAATTTCGCTTGGCCGGCGATATGGTGTGTTGGCTCAGGCGGGGGGAGTAAAGCGCGAGTTCGGAAAGCGGCGAATCGCCGTTTCTCGATTTACGCGCAGAAACTGACTTCGATATCGAAGGGAAAGGAATGAGCGTGCGCGATCATGAGATTCGGCCCGCGACGGTGCTGCCGCCGCCGTTGATTTATGCCGCCTGCCTGCTGGGCGCGTGGTGGATGGAGGGGCGCTTGCCCTTGGGTTTCGGCCCCGCCGGCCGTGAACTGGGCTGGATCGTCATCGCGCTGGGGCTGGCGGGCATGGCGTGGGCGCTCGCCGCGATCTGGGGCAATCACACTACGGTGAATCCCTACAAAGCGGCAAACAACCTGGTTACCAGCGGTCCATTCCGTTTTTCGCGCAATCCGATTTATGTTTCCGATTGGTTGGTCTATGTTGGGGTAATGCTGCTCATGCAAACCCTCTGGCCTCTGCTGTTTGCGCCCTTGATTTGGGGCTTGATGCGCTATGCGGTGATCGCACATGAGGAAGCGCACCTTGAAGCGAAATTCGGTGCGGAATATCGGGCATACAAGGCGCGCGTGCGGCGTTGGGTGTGAAGCACGGTTAGCACTCCGAATGTGCATGTCGCGCTGGCGATTGCGCGAATAAATCCGACATTCGACTAGAAGCGCTGGCTGATTCCGAGCGCGATATTTTTGCCGCTGGTCAATTGCACGCCATTCACATGACTGTAAACCGGTAATTGCACGAACCCATATAGCTGCGTGTCACGGTCGAGTGCATAGACGAGGCCGGGACTGAGTTTCAGAAAGCGACTGCCAGAATCGGCGGGTTCAGCATTGCGGCCCTCATCCCGCGCGCGGATTTGCCAATTGGCCTGTACCGTAGCGCTGAAATCATGATTGAAAGCGTAGCGCCATCCCAAGTCGATACCGACTTGATCACCGGGCCGATAGCTATTGCGTACTGCCGTCGCATGCTGCCACATCGCCTGCGCGAACCAGCCGTGCGGCCCCGCGTTCGGCGTCGAATGATAAGCAAGCCCGAAAAGCGTGTCGGTACTGCCCGTGCCAGGTTGTAGCGTGCGTTCTGCCAGCGCGTTATCGTTGTTGGTAACGGTGCTGCGCCCGGTCGGTAGCTTGAGTCCGAGCAGCAGGTTCAGATTGTCTTGCTTGGTGAGTGGCAGATTGAAGGTGATGCGTGCGTCGCCCGGCCCATCGATGTTCCAACGCTGGGCAATTTTTGCGCCGTGATGGTTGTGGACATGATAGTGGCTGCGCGACACCCAGGGCATTTGTACATTGATCCCCCAACCCGCTTGTGTGTTGTAACTGTAGCCCAACACCAGATTACGATTGAGCGTACTCACTTCGTCATGGTGACGGCTGACTTGGCCGACCGACACCCGATCACTGCCCGCCATCGGGCGGTCTTGATCCACAAATTCATAACGCAAATCAAATTTCGCCCCCGCACCACCCCATGTGCCTTGCGCCTGCCAATCGGTATTCACCGTGCAAAATGCCGCGCCGCAAGATGCGGCGGCGGGGCCAGCGGCCAGGAGTAGCACGCTGCTTGCAATTGCACTGGACAATATTATTTTCATTTTTTCTCCTCCTGAAAGTCGCGCTACTCTAATGCCGCGCAGGGAGGAGCGGAATGCGACACAGTGTCGCAGGGGTGCGATGCAGGGAGCGCAAGCTATTACAATGGCGGTATGACTGAAACCCCAACGCTTGCCCCGCAATTACGCAACCTGAGGCGCCTACTTGGCTTGCGCGCGATTGAGGTGGCGGGCCAAGCCGGCGCCATTGCCATTGCGGTGTACGGCATCGGCATGGCATTGCCGACGGCCATTTTACTTACGCTGACGGCGGGCTTGGCGCTGGCCGCGCTTTTCACGTGGTGGCGGACGCGTCAGCCTTGGCCGGTGACGGATGCCGAGTTGGCAGGGCACCTCCTGATCGATATTGGCGTGCTGACCGGGTTGTTGTATTTCACTGGCGGTTCGACCAATCCCTTCGTCACCTTATATTTGCTGCCGCTGTCGATTGCCGCTGCCATGCTGCCGGCGGCTTATACCTGGTC
>JAUXTZ010000006.1 GCA_030681095.1 Burkholderiales bacterium | reverse complement strand
CCGCGACCAAGCCGCCCAATCCATCAACCAAGAGACGCATCACAAACGCGAACGCGGCGATCTTGGGCGCCGAGCCGATGAATAAGGTTACCGCCGTGGGCGCGCCGTGGTACACATCCGGAATCCACATATGGAACGGCACCACGCCGAGCTTGAACGCCAAGCCCGCCACCACGAACACGAGGCCGAATACCAGTACCGTGTCGAGATGATCAAGGCTGGGAATGGTCGCCGCCACCTTGGCGAGTTCCAGATTGCCAGTCGCCCCGTATATCATCGACATGCCGTAGAGCAACATGCCGGAAGCGAGCGCACCCAGCACAAAATATTTCATCGCTGCCTCGGTGGCGTTGCGCGAATCGCGTTGCAAGGCGACCAAGGCGTACAGGCTGAGCGACAGCAATTCCAAACCCAGATAGAGCGTGAGGAAGTGGCTGGCCGACACCATCACCATCATGCCGAGCAGGGCAAACAGCACCAGCACAAAAAATTCGCCGCGGTACAAATCGCGGGTTTTAATGTAGCTGCGCGAATAGATCAAGACCACCGCCACCGCGAGATACAACATGAGCTTGAGCAAATCGGAGAAGGTGTCATCCACGAACAGATTGCTGAACGCGAGCACCGGTATGGTGTTGAAGGTGGCAACGGTAATCACTGCCGCGCCCACCAGGGTCAGCACGGTCAAGCCGTAGCTGATGTAACGCAAATCATCGGCGAGAAACAAATCCAGCAGCAGAATCGTGCAGGCCATGCTCAGCACGAACACTTCGGGCAAAACAGGCAACAGGTCGGTCAGAATGAAATTCATGGTTTACTCATCTTCACCAGGCGCATGCGCCGCATTTGCTTAAGCTTACATGGGCCAGCAGATTGTTGACCGAGACATGCATCACTTCGGTGAACGGCTTGGGGTAGATGCCCATCGCCAGTACCGCGACCGCCAACAGCGCCAGCACTAAAAACTCGCGCGCGGAAATGTCCCGCATGTGTTCCACATGATCGTTGCCCACCGCGCCGAACACCACGCGCTTCACCATCCACAGCGTATAAGCCGCGCCGAAGATCAGCGTGGTCGCGGCGAGAAAGGCGTACCAGAAGTTGACCGTGATCGCACCCATGATGACCATGAATTCGCCCACGAAACCGCTGGTCGCCGGCAAGCCGGAGTTGGCCATGGCGAACAATACGAAGAACGCTGCGAACATCGGCATTTTGTTGGCCACCCCGCCATAGTCGGCGATGTTGCGCGAATGCACCCGGTCGTACATCACGCCGACACACAAGAACAGCGCGCCGGAGATGAAGCCATGTGAAATCATCTGCACTAATGCGCCTTCCATGCCGAGCGCGTTGAAGATAAAAAAGCCGAGCGTAACGAAGCCCATGTGCGAAATGGACGAATAGGCGATGAGCTTTTTCATATCGGTTTGCACCAGCGCCACCAGGCCGATATACACCACCGCGATCAGCGACAGCGTGATCATGAATCCAGACAGGAAATGGCTGCCATCGGGTGCAATCGGCAGCGAGAAGCGCAAGAAACCATACGCACCCAGTTTCAGCATAATGGCCGCCAACACTACCGAACCACCCGTAGGCGCCTCGACGTGCGCGTCCGGTAACCAAGTATGCACCGGCCACATCGGCACCTTGACCGCGAACGCGGTGAAGAAGGCGAGGAAAATCAGCACCTGCTCCTTGAGGCTGAGCGATAGTTCGTGATATTTCAGAATTTCGAAATGGCCGGTTTTGAGATACAAGTAGATAAAGGCCACCAGCATCAACAGCGAGCCGAGCAAGGTGTACAGGAAGAACTTGATGCTGGCATAAACCCGGCGCGCCCCGCCCCACACGCCGATCGCGAGGAACATCGGGATCAGCATCGCTTCCCAAAACACGTAAAACAAAATCGCGTCGAGCGCGGCGAATACGCCAATCATCAGACCTGACATGATGAGGAAGGCCGCCATATATTGCGCGACATTTACCTCGATCACTTTCCACCCGGCGATCACCACCAGCACCGTGGTGAAACTGGTCAGCAGAATAAACAGCACCGAGATGCCATCCACGCCCAAGTGGTAGTTTATTTTGAAGGTCTCAATCCAGGGCGCCAGTTCCACAAACTGCATGCCGCCGCTGGCAAGATTGAATTGAGTGTAGAGCGGAATCGATGCCAAGAAACCCAACACCGCGCCGATCAGCGCCAGCCAACGCGCGGCGAAGGCATTGCGGTCGCCGGTGACGAGCACCGCCACACCGAAGAAGATCGGCAGCCAGATGACCAGACTTAGAAGCGGCATTCCAAACAGCATAGTTTTCCTATTTTTCTAACGCTCAAACCTTAACAAACCAAGTAATCAGCACAAACACGCCGATCAGCATCGCAAACGCATAGTGATAAATGTATCCCGACTGAAATTGTCGAACCACGCCCGAAAACCGGCCGATGAGCTTAGCGGTGCCATTCACCAACCAACCGTCGATCACGCGTTCATCGCCCTGCTTCCATAAGCCGCTACCGATGCGGCGCGCGCCGCCGGCGAAGAACCAACTATAGAACTCGTCAAAACCATACTTTCGTTCAAGGATGGTGTAGAGGATCGAAAAGCGCGCGGCGATTTTGGCCGGCCATTCGGTGAACACCATATACAGCAGATAGGCCGCCACCACACCGCCCAGCGCCAACCAGAACGGCAGTGTGCTGACTGAGTGCGTTGCCATCGACCAGGCATCGTGGAAATGTTCGGACAACTCCTTCATTGCAGGGTGCGCTTCGGACGCCTGGATCGCGTTGCCGAACCAATTGCCATCAACAATCGGCCCCACGGTGAAATAACCGATGAACACGGAGGGGATCGCCAGCAACACCAAAGGCAGCCACACCACCCACGGCGTTTCATGCGGCGCGCCGCCGTGGCCATGTTCGTCATCGTGATGAGCATGTTCCTTATCCTGCACGGGGAAGCGCTCCTTGCCATGGAACACCAGGAAATACATACGGAAGGAGTAGAACGCGGTCACGAACACTCCTGCCACCACAGCGAAATAGGCGAAGCCGGAACCTGCCAAGTGCGAAGCGCCCACTGCTTCGATAATCGAATCCTTGGAGTAAAAGCCGGAAAAGAAAGGCGTGCCGATCAGCGCCAGCGAGCCAACGAGCGAGGTGATCCAAGTGATCGGCATGTATTTGCGCAGGCCGCCCATATAGCGAATGTCTTGCTCGTGATGCATGGCGATAATCACCGAACCGGCGGCAAGGAACAGCAATGCTTTGAAAAAGGCATGCGTCATCAGGTGGAAAATCGCGACCGAATAAGCCGAGGCGCCCAGCGCCACAGTCATATAGCCCAACTGCGAAAGCGTCGAGTACGCCACCACGCGCTTGATGTCGTTTTGGATAATGCCGAGGAAGCCCATGAACAAAGCGGTAATCGCGCCGATGACCATGACAAAAGACAAAGCAGTATCGGATAGCTCGAACAGGGGCGACATGCGCGCCACCATGAAAATACCGGCGGTCACCATGGTTGCGGCATGAATCAAAGCGGAAATCGGCGTCGGACCTTCCATCGAATCCGGCAGCCACACATGCAAGGGGAACTGCGCGGATTTACCCATGGCACCGATAAAGAGCAGGATGCAAATCACCGTGATGAGCGACCATTCCTGACCCGGAATAAGCTTGATCGTCTGCCCGGCCAAGGCCCCAGCTTGTCCAAACACTTGGGTGTAATCGAGCGAACCGGTATAGGCCAACACCAGACCGATACCCAGCAGAAAACCGAAATCGCCGACACGGTTCACCAAGAACGCTTTTAAATTCGCATAGATTGCGGTCGGCTTGGTGTACCAGAAACCGATCAGCAGATACGACACCAAGCCCACCGCCTCCCAGCCGAAGAACAATTGCACGAAGTTGTTCGACATCACCAGCATCAGCATGGAGAAAGTGAACAAGGAGATGTAGCTGAAGAAGCGCTGGTAGCCGGGATCTTCGCTCATATAGCCGATGGTGTAGATGTGCACCATGAGCGAGACGAAGGTCACCACCAGCATCATCATGGCGGAGAGTTTGTCGATCAGGAAGCCGATCTCGAAATTCATGCCGCCACTGGTGAGCCAGGTATAAATCGCGCCATTGAAGGTATGCCCCAACTGCACGTCTTGAAACACTTGATACGAGGCCACGCAAGAAACCGCCACGCCCAGGATCGTGATGCGATGCGACCAGGTGCGACCAATCAACCAGCCGAACAGACCCGCGATCACCGCGCCGACCAGCGGCGCCAGCGGCACGATCAGATATAAGGTTTGCATGTCGATCATCTTCATTTCCGCTTAGCCCTTGAGGTGATCGAGATCGTCCACATTGATGGTGCGCAAATTGCGGAACAGCACCACCAGAATCGCCAGCCCGATGGCGGATTCGGCTGCCGCCACCGTCAGAATGAAAAATACGAATACCTGCCCCGCCATATCGCCCAGGTAATGCGCGAAGGCGACGAAATTCATATTCACCGCGAGCAGCATGAGCTCAATCGCCATCAGCAGAATAATGACGTTTTTTCGGTTGAGAAAAATCCCCAACACGCTGATGGCGAATAAAATGCCGCCGAGAATTAGGTAATGGGACAGGGAGATCACGCTGGTTTCACCTTTATTCTGCTTTCTCTTCTGTTTTCTCACGGGCCGAATTATCCGCCGGCATCGATACCAGACGGACACGATCTGCGCGCTTCACCCGCACTTGCTCGGCCGGATTTTGATACTTGGTGTTTTTGCGCCGACGCATAGTGAGCGCAATCGCCGCCACGATCGCCACCAGCAAAATCACCGCAGCGATCTCGAATGGGTAAACATATTCGGTATAGAGCAAGCGCCCCAATTCTTTGGTGTTGCTGTAGTCGGCGCCATGCGCCACCGGGGCCGGCATTTGCTTGAGGCCGAAATGCTTGCCGCCCAGTATGACCACCATTTCCAACACCATCAGCACGGAGACGATCCCAGCCAGCGGCAAATAATCCCAAAACCCCTCGCGCAGCTTGTCGAGATTGATGTCCAACATCATCACCACGAACAAGAACAGCACCATCACCGCGCCGACGTATACCAGCACCAAGGTGATGGCGAGGAATTCCGCTTCCAATAACAGCCATAAGCCCGCAGCGGTAAAAAACGCCAGCACCAGAAACAACGCCGCATGCACCGGATTGCGCGCAGTAATGACGCGCATGCCGGCGAACAGCAAAATCGCTGAGAAGAGATAGAAAACGAATGGTTCAAAATTCATGTGCTTTTAAAAACCTTATTGCCACATTAAACACAGTGGCCAAATTTAGCGAAATTTCGCATCGTCCGCCCGATCCTGGGCAATCATGTCTTCGTACTTATCCCCGACCGCCAACAGCATCGGCTTGGTGAAATACAAATCACCGCGCTTCTCGCCGTGGTATTCGAAGATGCGCGTCTCAACAATGGAATCCACCGGGCATGATTCTTCGCAGAAGCCGCAGAAGATGCATTTGGTTAAATCGATGTCGTAGCGCGTGGTGCGGCGCGTGCCGTCGTCGCGCTGCTCGGATTCGATCGTGATCGCCAGCGCCGGGCATACCGCTTCGCACAGCTTGCACGCGATGCAGCGCTCTTCGCCATTCGGATAGCGGCGCAGCGCGTGCAAGCCGCGGAAGCGCGGGCTCATCGGCGTCTTTTCATCCGGATACTGCACGGTGATTTTGCGCGCGAACAAATGGCGGCCGGTCAGCTGCATGCCCTTCAACAACTCGAGGAGCAGGAAGCTGGCGAAGAAATCTTTTATGCGCGTCATCATCTTCGGGGCCTCAGTGGAAGAGATAACCGTAAGGGGTTTGCATGGCCGCGCCGATCACCACGATCCAAATCAGGGTGATGGGGATAAACACTTTCCAGCCCAGACGCATGATCTGATCGTAGCGATAACGCGGGAAAGTAGCGCGGAACCACAAGAACAGGAACAGGACAAAGCCCGTCTTGGCAATCAGCCAGGGAAAGCCATCTGGTAGAAATGAAACCGGCGACAACCA
>JAUXTZ010000005.1 GCA_030681095.1 Burkholderiales bacterium | reverse complement strand
TATGGCAAGGTGGGTGGCTTCGCGCATCTCGCCACCCTGATTAAAAATATCCGTTCGCAACGTCCCGGTTCCTTGCTGCTGGATTCGGGCGATACCTGGCAGGGTTCCGGCACCGCATATTGGACCAATGGCGCCGACATGGTGGGCGCGCAGAAAATGCTGGGCGTGAATGTGATGGCGCCGCATTGGGAATTCACCCTAGGCGCCGAGCGCGTGAAGGAAATCGTCGAGAAGGACTTCAAGGGTTCGGTCGATTTTGTGGCGCAGAACGTCAAGACCGCCGACTTCGGCGATCAAGTGTTCAAGCCCTACGTAATCAAAAATGTGAACGGCGTCCCGGTCGCCATTATCGGCCAAGCCTTTCCCTATACCCCGGTGGCCAATCCGCGCCATTTCACGCCGGATTGGACCTTCGGTATTCAGGACGACAGTCTGCAAAAATTTGTGAACGAGGCGCGCAGCAAGGGCGCGAAAGTGGTCGTCGTGTTGTCGCACAACGGTATGGACGTTGACCTCAAAATGGCGACGCGCGTAACCGGTGTGGACGTGATTTTCGGCGGTCACACGCACGACGCTATCCCGCAAGCGATCCCGGTCAAAAATGCTAAGGGCACGACGCTGGTGACCAATGCCGGTTCCAACGGCAAGTTCCTCGGCGTGATGGATTTGGATGTCAAAAACGGCAAAGTTGTTGGCTACAAATATCGTCTGCTGCCGGTGTTCTCCAACCTCATCGAGGCGGACAAACCGATGGCGGAGTACATCAAAAAAGTGCGCGCGCCGTATGAGGCCAAGCTCAACGAAAAACTCGCCGTCACTGAGGATTTTCTGTATCGGCGCGGCAACTTCAACGGCACTTTTGATCAGGTCATCGTCGATGCACTGATCGAAGTGAAGGGCGCCGATATGGCGTTCTCTCCCGGCTTCCGCTGGGGCACCAGCTTGCTGCCGGGTGACACCATCACCATGGAGCGCGTGTTGGATCAGACTTGCATCACCTATCCCGCGACCACGCTCAACGAGATGACCGGCCAGCAGATCAAGGAAGTGCTGGAAGACGTAGGCGACAATCTATTCAACCCGGATCCGTATTATCAGCAGGGTGGCGATATGGTGCGCGTGGGCGGCTTGCAGTACACCTGCAACCCGAATGAGAAAGCGGGCCGTCGCATCAGCAATATGGTGCTGCGCGGCAAGCCGGTCGATTCCAGCAGGAAATATCTGGTGGCGGGCTGGGCGTCGGTGCAGGAAAACGTTACCGGCACCCCAATCTGGGATGTGGTGGCCGAATACCTGAAGAGCGTGAAAGTTATCAAGAAGGTTAAGCTCAACCAGCCGAAAATCATCGGCATGGGCAAGAACCCGGGCATGCAGGAGTAAGCACACACAGGGCACTTGCTCAGGGAATGAAAAGGGGGCCGACGGCCCCTTTTTCATTCGTGCGAGGGGCACTTGTTCTGATAAACCAGGTCTGAATGGCTATGCAAAAATTCAAGGTGCTTTTCTCGCGCAAAGTGTTGCTGGGGCTGATCGTCATCTTGGCGCTCGGCGGTGGCGCTTACTTTGCATTTGTTGGGAAAGATAAAGCCCAAGCTCGCTACAAAACCCAGGTGGCGGAAGTAGGCGATATTCATCAAGTCATCACCGCGAATGGCACGCTTAATCCAGTGGTGTTGGTGAATGTAGGGACGCAAGTATCAGGCACGGTGAAGCGGCTGTATGTCGATTTCAATGGCCAAGTGGCGCCGGGTCAAGTGCTGGCGGAGTTGGACCCCTCGCTATTTCAAGCCGCACTGCATCAAAGTGAGGCCAATCAAGCCAATAGCGACGCAGGGCTGAAACTGGCCCAAGCCAAAGAAAAGCGTGCACGCGAATTGCTGGCTAAAAACTTCATCTCGCAAACCGCGATGGATGAAGCCGCGCAAGCGTTTGAGGCCGCGCAGGCGCAAGCACGTTTGGCGCGCGCACAAGTCGAGCGCGATCGCATCAATCTACGTTATGCCGTGATCCGTTCCCCGATCGCGGGCGTGGTCGTGGCGCGCAGTATCGATGTGGGGCAGACCGTCGCCGCCAGTTTCCAGACGCCCACTTTATTTCAAATCGCCAAAGATCTGCGCGATATGCAGATTGACTCGAGCGTGGCGGAAGCCGATGTCGGCACCATTTTTGTGGGCCAATCGGTGCGCTTTACGGTCGATGCCTTCCAAGACAAAAACTTTAAAGGCAAGGTGAAACAAATCCGGCTGAACCCCACGGTGCAGCAGAATGTGGTGACCTACAATGTGGTTGTAGGTGTGGATAATAGCGAGGGTCAACTGCTACCCGGGATGACCGCCCATGTAAAAATCGCCGTGGCGGATCGTAAGCAAGTATTGCGGGTTTCTAACGCCACGCTGCGCTTCAAACCCGAAGCACCCGAGGAAGAGGGCGACAAAAATAACAAGCGTGAGCGCAAGAAAAAGGAGGACTCTACCCAGGTCTACCGCTTGGAAAAAGACGACAAGCTGGTTCCGGTGAAAGTGAAACTCGGCATCACGGACGGCGCCAATACGGAGATTGTCGAAGGCGGTCTCAAAGCGGGCGATGTGCTGGTGACTAAAGATACCGTGCTGAAGAAAAGCAAAGAAAAGAGCTCATTTAGTTTTAGGATGTTCTAATGCCGCTGATTCAGCTTGATCGCATCAGCAAGCAATACCCAAGTGCCGCCGATCAGCCGGTTCCTCAAGTGCTGGACGGTATTACGTTGAACATCGAGCAGGGCGAATTCGTTGCCATCATGGGGCCCTCCGGCTCGGGTAAATCCACCCTCATGAATCTCATCGGCTGCCTCGATACCCCCAGTGGCGGCCACTACCACTTAGATGGGCGAGATGTGACCACGCTCGCCCCGGATGAGTTGGCCTTAGTGCGTAATCAGACCATCGGCTTCGTGTTTCAGGGCTTCAACTTATTGAAACGTATTTCGGCGCTGGATAATGTGGGCCTGCCCTTACTCTATTCCAATATCCACAAATCCGAGCGGCGTACCCGCGCCCAGGCGATGCTGGAGCTGACTGGCCTGGGCCGCTATGTGCATAGCCTGCCCAATCGCATGTCCGGTGGGCAACAACAGCGCGTGGCCATCGCCCGGGCGCTCATTAATCAGCCACGCTTAATCTTGGCGGATGAACCCACCGGCAATCTGGACACGCACACCAGCCGCGAGATCATGGATATTTTTGCAAAACTCAATCGCGAAAAAGGCATCACCATCGTGCTGGTAACGCACGAAAATGATATCGCCCACTATGCCAAGCGCTTGATCCGGATTGTGGATGGGCAGGTGGTGGAAGATAAAGCGCAGGTCAAGACAGAATGAACCTACTCTCCATCATCTACGAAGCCTGGAGCGCCATGGGGCAGAACAAACTCCGTACTGGCCTTACTATGTTGGGCATGATCATTGGAGTCGGCGCGGTCGTGGTTATGCTCGGCATCGGCCAAGGTGCGCGCACCACCATTAACGAATCCATCAAATCGATGGGGAGCAATTTGTTCATCGTGCTTTCCGGTGCGTCCACCTCCGGTGGCCTGCGTATGGGCTCGGGGAGTGCGCCGACCCTCACCGCAGATGATGGGGAAGCGCTGGCCAAATTGGATAGCGTAAATGCATCGTCCCCCGTTCTGCCCGGCACAGTCCAACTTTCCTATGGCGCCAACAATTGGAGCACGTTGACCTATGCCGTGAGCCCTAACTATCTTGTGGTGCGGGATTGGGCCGTGGAGTCGGGACAAAACTTTAGCGATACCGAAGTGCGAGGCGCTACCCGGGTTGTTTTGCTGGGCAAGACCGTGGCTAAAAATCTGTTCGGAGAAGAAGACCCGGTCGGCAAGACCATCCGCATCAAAGGCAGCCCCTACCAAGTGATCGGCTTACTCACCAATCGCGGTCAGAGTTTGGATGGGCGAGACCAAGACGACAGTGCGTTAATCCCCATCAGCACCGGCCAGCGCAAGCTCTTCGGCGGCCAATTTCCCGGTACGGTGCGCTATATCCTGGTGCAGGCAAAATCGGCCCAAGTCATGCCAGAAGCTGAGCAAGAGATCACGCAAATGCTGCGGATTAGACACCGCCTGTCAGAAGAGCAAGAAAACGACTTCACCGTGCGCAACCTCGCAGCTGTGGCGCAAACTGCCGCCACCTCCGCGCAAGCCATGTCCTTCATGCTCGGCGCTATCGCCTCCATCTCGCTCTTGGTCGGCGGCATCGGCATCATGAACATCATGCTGGTATCGGTGACCGAACGCACCCG
>JAUXTZ010000004.1 GCA_030681095.1 Burkholderiales bacterium | reverse complement strand
CTAACGCACATTACATTGCGAAAAGGAGGGGGTTTGTACGGACGCCGGATAGCGATGGCTATTGCAAAAGCAGCGCAGTGCGATTGACGAGGATCTGGGCCTGTCGTAGAGATATCTAAACGCTGTCGTTCGGTGGATTTCCTGGCCTTTGTCTGGTAACGAATCCATAGCGGAAAGAGTCGGCTCAAATCTCCAGCGGCTGCTTCGACCGATTATGCACAGTCGTTGATTATGTGAAGTTGTGGGTCGAAACGCACGCCGACGGTTGATGGGCGGCGGCCAGCGCGAATTCGACCTTCACATAATCACAGCGTCTTCAGGAAGTCGATCAACGAATCGGGCGCCCGGTAGCGCTGGATCTTGGCCTCTGGTTCGTGAAGCCTGGCCAACGCGCGTTCCTTCATCGTCAGGTCTGCCTCGACATAGTGGTGAGTCGTAGTTGGACTCTCGTGCCCGAGCCAAAGCGCGATCACGCTGATATCGACGCCGGCCTGCAACAGATGCATTGCCGTGGTGTGACGGATCGTATGTGGCGAGATCCGCCGCTTTGCCAAGCCGGGGGTGGTCTCTGTTGCAGTCTCCACCGCCAATGCGAGTCTTTGGTAAGCATTGTTTCGCGTCATCGCGTGTCCGCTGCGACTTGGCAGCAATGGCGATGCCGCTCCGAGCTGCGGATTCAACTTCAACCAGGCCCGGATCACCTTGACGGTCGAACGCCACAGCGGCACGCTGCGCTGCTTGCGGCCCTTGCCATGCAGATGCACGCAAGCCGCACCATCGTCGAGCACCACCTCTCCGACCTTGACCCCAATGATCTCAGACACACGCGCCCCAGTGTTATAAAGCAGCAGGAACAGCACATGGTCCCGCTGCCCAATCCACGTTCCGTCCGGCGTACCGATCACCGCCAGCATTTCCTCGCGCGACAGGTAGCCGAACATGGGACGCTCGAACCGCTTCACGGGCACGCCCAGTGCGCGTTCAATCACCTGTAGCGACGACACATCCCGGTGGGCGGCGAACTTCAGGAACGCCCGCAGCGCAGCCAGGCGTGCATTGCGGCTGCGCACGGAATTGTGGCGCTGGCGTTCCAGATGATCGAGGAAGGCCATGATCAGCTCCGGCGTGATGTCCGCCATCGCCATCGCTGCCGGTGACTTGCCTAGTCGGGACTCGGCAAAGCCAAGGAACAGCACGAAGGCATCCCGGTAGGCCGCCACCGTGCATGGGCTCAGCGCACGCTGCTGGGTCAGATACTCGGCGAAGTAAGCTTGCACGAGTGCGGCGAATGAGGGCGGTAACTTCGGTTGCTTACTCATCGCCGTCTCCCGGCAGATCGGCAAAGCGCTCGAACTTGCCGCCGGCGAGTGCCATCAGTTCGGGTACGGCCGTGAGATACCAGTACGTGTAGAAGATTTCGGCGTGTCCCATGTAGGTCGACAGCGCCAGCATCATCTGATCCACATCGGTGCCATCGGCATGCCAGAGCATCATGCGCCGGACGGCAAAGGTATGGCGCAGGTCATGCAGACGTGGCGCATCGTGCGCGCCACGATTGATCCAGCCCAGGCTGTCACGCAGCGCGGTGAAGACGCGATGTGCCTGCCGCTCGCCGAGCGGCTGTCCCAGTCGGCGGCCACGGCTGCCGATGAGGAACGGTGTGTCTGGCAAGGTGGGCACATGCCGCGCACGCTGCCGCCGGTAACGAGCCAGCGCCGCGACAGTGCTCGGATGTACCGGCAACTGGCGCGACTTGGCAAACTTGGTCTGCCGCACGGTCAGCATCCCATGCTTGAGATCGACGTCGGCATCGCACAGGTGGATTGCTTCGGAGACTCTCAGGCCAGTCGATGCCATCAGGCCGAACAGGGTCTCGAAGGTGGCCGGGCGCAAGCTTCCGCGCGGCCCGAGTTTGCGAGCTGCCGCCAGTAATTCAACGATCTCCTCTTCGCGGTAGATGTGCGGCGCCACACGTCCCGGTTCCGGGCCGAAGATCAATTCGTCCGGCACTTCGGTATCCGGTTCGAACTGTTTCAAGTAACGGATGAAATGCCGCAGCCTTGCCAGACGGCGTGCCCAGGTTCCCGGTGATCCTCGGCCACCTTTACCCTGATGCACCCAGTCCGTCATGAGTTCGACGGTCAGCGGCCCGCGGTGATGCCGGCTGGCGACGAAGCGCGCGAAGCCGGCCAGGAACGTATCCCGCGATCGCAAGTGAAAGCCAAGGCGACGGCGCTCGGCAAGATAGTCGTCGATTCTTTGCTGCAAGCCGATGCGGGCACTCATGATTCGCTCCCTGGCCACGGCAGGGCAACGGCCGACAGCTTCGGTGTATCGAGCTTGGCGTAGATCAGCGTAGTGTTCAGCGAGCGGTGGCGCAGGACGTCGGCCACTTCCTTGAGCGAACTGCCGTTCTCGACAAGGCGGCACGCCAAGGTGTGGCGGAGTGCATGCGCGCTGGAATGCATCAATCCAGCCCGGCGGCAGGCGTGGAGAATGACCTTCTGGATCGCCGCTGAAGTAATGGGTTGATCGAGACCTTCCTTCTGCCGAACGAAGATCGCCGGATGGCTGGTCACAGGGCGTTCATGTTGCAGATAGTTGGCCAGCGCCTGTCCTGTTTCCATCGGCAAGGGCAGGATGTCCTGTCGCAGCGACTTCGTGCCCCGTAACATCACCGTGCCGACACGCCAGTCGATGTCACCGATCATGAGATGAGCGATTTCGCCGGACCTCAATCCCATGTCCAATGCACAACGCACGATTGCGTACCCACGTTTCGGTAAGCGCAGACCGGCAGCAAAGGCGTTCAGCAGGCGCTCAACTTCGTCCGGCTTGAGCGCGCGTGGCAATGAAGCCAGCTTCCAATGGACAGGGTTCGAGATGACGGCAGTCAGCTTGCCGACTTGATCTCCGCAGGTGGTCCGATAGCGAAGGAAACTACGCAACGTCGCTGCCAGATGGGATGCGTGAGAGGCTGATCGGTGCGCGCCCAACCGCGTTGCAAGGAACTGGCGAATATCGTCAGGCCGCAGCTTCCCAATCTGGATAGCGCGCCCCTTGAACTTCTCTTGCAGCAACAAGCCTACGACGCGGAGTCGGCCCTTCCGCGTCCCCGCCGCGAGGCCGCGTACGTCGCGAAGGTACTCGTCGTAGCGATGCAGCTCTTCGACAATGTGAACCGACAGTGCTGCTGGTGGCCGTGCGCCTGACGCGGCACGGTACGTGGTGATGTGGGTCATGACAGTCTCCTGAAGTGGATCCACCACTTCAGACGACCGCAGAAATTATGTCCAGCTTACGGCAGCATCACCCGCTGCCGTGCCGCTTATTGCCTACCCCTCAGCGCAATCCGTTCCACAACTTCACATAATCAACGACTGTGCATAATCGGCCAAAGCGGACGGCTCAGATCGCCACCCTCCCGTGCCTTGCGCTGGATATCGCGTATGTCGGCCATCGCCTGGTCGACAGTAGCCGCCATCAAC